>CAXUIV010000079.1:0-11596 GCA_964250875.1 uncultured bacterium | reverse complement strand
TCCTCACTTCCACTAGCAAGAATTGAACCATGAGGATGGAAAGCGACCGAGCGAATCCGATTGGTATGACCATCTAAGGTGCTGAAACACTGGCCCGTGTTGATATTCCACAGCTTTACCAGGCGATCATCGCTGCCACTAGCCAAAGTCTTACCGTCTGGGCTGAAAGCAACTGACATGATCCGATTACTGTGTCCCTTCAACTCTCTAAGACATTCACCTGTCTTAACGTCCCAAAGTCTGGCAACTTTGTCACCACTACCACTAGCCAGAATCTTGCCGTCTGGACTGAAAACAACTGACTGTACCCAGTTGGTGTGTTCGTGAAGAGTCTTCAATACTTGCCCTGTAGTAACACTCCAGAGCCTTAGTAGCTGATCTGCACTGCCGCTAGCAAGAATAGCACCGTCTGGGCTAAAGGCAACGGAGCGGATCCATCTGGAACAGCCCTGAAAAGTCCTGAGGCATTGCCCTGTGTTGATGTTCCACAGTTTTACAGCTCGGTCAGCACTTCCAGTCGCTAAGATCTCACCGCCAGGGCTGAACGCAACAGAACGGACCCAATTTGTATGTCCTGCTAGAGTCTCAAGATGTTGCCCCGTATGAACATCCCATAATCTCACTGTTGTGTCTGAACTCGCACTCGCAATCCTATTACCGTCTGGACTGAATTTAACTGCCCGAATAAAGTCGTCATGTCCTTCTAGAGTTCTGAAGCATTCACCTGTATCAACATTCCACAGTTTTACCGTTCGATCTGCACCGGCACTGGCGATTTGACCATCTGGACCGAAGTCAATCGCCATGACCCACTTATCATGTCCTACAAGGGTTTTGAGACATTGCCCTGTATGAATGTCCCATAATTTCACTGTTCGATCTTCACTAGCACTGGCAACGATCTGCTCGTTGGGCTTAAAAGCAATGGCTCGAACGCGATCGGTGTGTCCCTCTATTGTTCTCAGGCATTCACCTGTAGCGACGTTCCATAGTTTGATTGTTTTGTCGGCACTGGCGCTAGCAATAATTTGATCTGTCGGATCAAACTTAACTGAGCGAACGCGATCGCTGTGTCCTTTAAAAACTTTAAGACATTCACCCGTTTTAACATCCCATAGCCTCACACTATAGTCACCACTACCGCTGACTAAAAGTTGACCGCTGGAGTCGAAGGCGACAGATTGCACCCAATCTTCGTGGCCATGACAAATTAAACACTGTTTACCATCTTTTACCTGCCATAAACGTACCTCACCACTCGCATCACCTGTGGCGAACATTCTGCCATCCGGACTGAACTCTACCGATGAAACGGGTTCTAAGGTTTCAGAGAAAACGGACTGCGTTAAATCAGAATTCGCGAAATTCACACGGTGCAGATTCACACCTTGCAGATATGCTTGCCAAATGGTTAGGTTGGAGAAGTCGTACTCTTTTAAAACAGATTCCAACTGGCAGAGTAAATTAAGGATATTTCCGGCTGCGTATCCTGGAGCCAGGGATATCTCCCGTAATATTAATAAAATATTAGATAGTTGTTCCTGAATTCTACCTGCATTGCCAAGACTAGTGATAAGCTGCTCTATGATTACCTTTAAAATAACTCGAACTTGGGCTTCTCTAACATAGTCTACTGATTGAGCTTTAATTAAAGCATGGCTATTTAGCAAAGCAATCTTATTTGTTATGATCTCACTGCAAATCTTACTGATAAATTGCTCCGTCACATACTCCATAACTACAGGCTGTAGTGAAAACCCGCTGTCTGTATTTTCTATTAGCGATCTTCGCTGGAGGGAGTCCATAGCCGCTATGACTTCAGGCAGCGATGCTGGTGGCGTCAGGTTACTCTGCAATCCCTCAATCGAAACCGCCTCGCGTTCAACCGCTAACCAGTACATGATTCGCTTCTCTAAAGGAGACAAACGGTTAAACTGCTGACTTAAGAGGTCACTGATATCATTAAGAACTAGCCTATCTTGCTCTAAAAATCTACAGATGTTACTACCAAAAAACTGTTGGATATTAGCAGCAACTATCTTTAGTGCTAATGGATTTCCGGCAAAGCGCTGTCTAATTAAAATTCCCCAATCAGTTTCTGAGCCAGAGAAAGCTCCTTTTTCTGTAAACAGTTCTCGTCCTTCTAAGTTTTTTAAGCCGCCTAATGCATAGGTCCGCACTTTTATCCCTTCTAAGGATGTTAATTCCCTAGGTCTTTCCCGTCCAGCTAGCAGTAAACAACTCTGATGTCTGCCTGTTGCTACCGATCTTAGTAGTTCACTGTAACCCTCATACCCTTCTTGATAGCACCCAGCCCGTGAAGGACTATCATCAGGCGAATTACCATCACAAAGAATTGACTCAAAATTATCCAGCACCAAAAGACAGCGATGGTTGTTGAGATACTGAACGAGTCGCGATAGCTTAAAGTCAGTCTCTTGCTGATCAGACAGGAATTTGATTAGGTCTGCTAAAACTTCTTGAACCAGGGGAGCATTGCGCAGCGATCGCCAAATCACATACTGAAACTCGCTCTGTATCTGCTCTGCTAGCTTGACGGACAAAGATGTCTTACCAATTCCCCCCATACCTGCAAGGAATATTAGGCGACAGCGGTCTACAACAATCCACTGCTCTAGAGCGGCTAGTTCCTCAGTGCGCCCATAAAAGATGGAAACGTCAACTGCTTCTCCCCAGTCGGTGCGTGTGTTACTAGCTATACTTTGTCTCGGTAGTCTACCATAGTCATGGTCTACAAGTTCTAGTCGGAAAGCTCGGAAAAATCGTTCAACGGTGCTTTTGTCAACCGCCTCCCTCCGATTTAAAACCCTTGAAATCGTACCTGGATCTAATTTAGTAAGCTCGCTGATGTCTTCGATCGTATACCTGTCGCCAAATTCCCGTTCCGACTCATTTATGGCTTGTTGGAGCTTTTGCCATCCCTGAGTGGTTAGTAGAATACCGCGTCTGCGTCTAGACTGCCCTGAAGTCATCTGTTTAGACTAAAACCAAATAGTCGAAATCAAAGCTGATTTCGAGGGAGATAATGAATTTCTCTAATTTTAAGTTCTTCGAAAAGTTCAACCGCTAGTTCTTCGGAAAAAACAACCCCCTTTATTCTCTAGAGTACAAAGAATAAAGGAGGCTAGCTATAGCAATTCTAAATCATTTTGCACCTGTAGAGACGTTACATGTAACGTCTCTACAAAGAGGAACACCCATCACCTTGCCAGTCGTTTTAGGGATAAGGAGCTTTCCATGCCCCATGACCTATGCCCCATGCCCCTACATCAGATTCTTCAGCGCAATTACGGGAGAACTCCGACAAGAGTATGTAGATTACTGGCTACAGCGTTCGTTAACTGATGTGTAATGGGCAGGCTATCAACTACCATGCCGCCACACAGCAGCATCATGTAAAGAATCGAGTATAGAAATAGAGATCGCGCCAGTTGTTTGTCGCTAGGGTCTTGCAACAGCAACCAAGCTTTCTTCATAAAGACACTCCCCAGTAGCAGGGCAATGCTGCCATAAACAACACCCGTCACCTGTAGCGGATAGACCAGTAACAGGGTTGAGGGGATCAGAATCAGCGTATAAAGCCAGATTTGACGAGTTGTAGCAACTTCGCCAGCAACAACCGGCAGCATCGGCACACCGACCTTGGCATAGTCATCGCGAATCATCAACGCCAACGCCCAGAAGTGGGGAGGGGTCCAGATGAACACAATGGCAAATATCAACCAGGCAGCCCAGCTTAGAGTCCCTGTGACAGCCGCCCAGCCCACCAGCGCTGGAATTGCTCCAGCTGCCCCACCAATCACTATGTTTTGGGCAGTGTGGCGTTTCAACCAGTGAGTGTATACCAGAATATAGAAAACGATGCCTGACATTGCTAAGAGGGCACTCAGCAGGTTGGCGAATACTGTGAGTAGGGTGAAGGAAATACAGGTAAGGGCGATCGCAAAAATTAGAGCATCCCGTGGCTGTACTCGACCGGACGGCAGAGGCCGATGGCGCGTGCGCTCCATCTCATAATCAATATCCCGATCATAAATGCAGTTGATTGTCTGAGCGGCACCAGCAGCAAAAGTACCACCAGCCAGAGTTGTTACTAGCAACAGTGGGTCAACCTGTCCCTTAGCAGCAATCCACATACTGGCAGCAGTAGTGATTAGCAGCAGTGGGATAATCCGGGGCTTTGTTAGCTGGTAATAACTCTGAATGACTTGGAGAAAGTTTTGATGGTGGCGCGAGACACTGGTCCCAATCATGTTCACCGTAATTCCTTAATCTTTGAAACAACAGCCAGCTGATTTGAAGCGAGGCAGCTGAGCAGAGACTCGGTTAGTTTAAATCGTTTAAGCACTGAGGCTAGATGAATCAGTAGCACCTAAGGGTTCACTTGCAAGCCCAGAGGATACCATGCTACGGTCTTGAACTCGATCTCGCAACGCCAAAACAGTAAAAACAACGAGAGAACCCAGTAAAGTCGCTCCTACTGCCTGGTGAGTGACGGTCAGTACCGCCACCTGGAGACGTAACTGAAAGGTGGCAATACCCAGCGCGACTTGCAAAATCAGTAGCCCACCAGAGAGGTTAGCCAACCAGCGCAGAGCTGGATGAAGGGCCGGTGTCCGTCGAGAGAGCAAGACAAGGGCTAGAATTGCTACGGTTGGTGGCAGCACACCACCAATGTGGCTGTGCATGACAGCACAAAGTTCCTGGTCCGCCAAGCACTGGTGCAGCGCCCATTGGGAACCGACCAAGGCACCCAGTAGGCTTTGCAGGTAGACTAAAACTGCCGCTGACAAACTTAGCCAGGGCAACTTGCCAACAGTACCAGTACCTTGATAAGGCATTAATGCCGTCCCGATAACTAGCAGCGTTGTGAAAAATAACAGCGCTGTACCCAAGTGGGCAGTGACGATATCGAACCGCAGGAGTTCTGTTACGGTAAGTCCTCCCAGGACGCCCTGAAATACAATCAGACCCAAGGCGAATGTAGACGCCCAAGGGAGCCAACCGGGTAAGGAGCGCCGATTCCACCAGCTCAGTCCAGTGAGAGTGATCGCACTGATGCCAATCAGAGCCGCATCCAAGCGGTGAAACCACTCCAGAAATACCTGGAGATTCATCTGCTGGGCTGGCACAAGTTCGCCGTAGCACAAAGGCCAGTCGGGACAGGCGAGACCAGCATTCATCACGCGAGTAGCGCTGCCTATTGCCATCAAGATCAAAGTAGCAATTGCTACTTTCCACACCAATCGACGAATTCGTGTTTGGGGCTGGGGTCCAGTTGCAGGTGCGGTTTGCGGATGTAGTACGGATTCGGTCATAGGCGGTACCTTTTGCCAATCTTGGAGCAATCAAAAACCATTTTGGTAGTAACTGCTCATCACCACCCTAGCGCATGGTGCCTGGATAGTAACGTTCATAGGTAATACTTTGAATGAGGTTGGCGCATCTGTTGTCGAAGCTTTAGAGATTTTTCATTTTGTCGAGGTTGAGCCAGCTCCAAACGGTGACTGTAAACATTTACATATCTTTACATAGTTTTGAGGTGTACGTAGACTCAGGTGTTGCAATGGAAACTAAGGCGCAATCTAAAAAAAAAGCTAAAAAATAGCTTGGAATACACAACATGTGCCGATAGCTGCACTAACGTGGTAGATGAGCAGAACTGACAATAGTGACATCAACTAGTTAACCGTGAACATCCCAAGCTCTATTTGGACCTTACTTATCGGCGTCGGGCTGACCCTAATCAGCCTCTGGTATGGTCAAAATCATGGTCTATTGCCAACAGCAGCCTCCGACGAAGCCCTCCTAGTGGATGGCCTGTTCAACACAATGATGACCGTCTCCACGGGTCTGTTTCTGCTGGTGGAGGGCATTATCGTCATCGCTGCCTTTAGATTTCGTCGTCGTCCAGGCGACAACTCAGACGGCCCTCCAGTTCATGGCAACGTGCCGCTAGAAATTCTCTGGACTGCCCTGCCAGCGATCATTGTCATCGGCATCTCTATTTACAGCTTTGAGGTCTACAACTCTATCGGTGGCTTCGATCCCCATGCCATCCATGCTGCCCCTGAGAAGCAGGAGGCAATGAGAATGCCTGGAGCAGCGATCGCGGCTACACTCAGCGACGCACCCGCAGCCCAGGGTCAGGTTGCCAACCGTAATCAGCAGCTATCAGACGAAGCAAGACAAGACCCTGCTACAGCTTCAGTCCGGAATGACGATCAAATTCCTCAGAAGAACGATGTCCCCGGTATGGGGATCGTTTCGCCCACAATTGGTGCTTCACCAGAAAATCAAGGCAAACCGCCTGACCTTGTAGTTAACGCTACGGGTATGCAGTACGCCTGGATTCTGACCTACCCCGAAACTGGTGTCGTCTCCAGCGAAATGCATGTGCCTGTGGGACGTGAGGTGATGGTCAATCTCTCAGCCAATGACGTGATTCACGCTTTCTGGGTGCCACAGTTTCGCCTGAAGCAGGACGCCATTCCCGGTCGCCAGACTGAAGTCCGGTTCACTGCCGATCGAATAGGGGAATATCCTTTAATCTGTGCTGAACTCTGTGGCCCTTACCACGGAGCAATGAATACAAAAGTCATTGTTGAAACACCAGAAGCTTTCAACCAATGGATGCAAGAGCAGCAAGTTGCGAGTAAAGACGCTCTAAACGAAGCTGTCGCAGTCAACCCCGCCGTATCTCCGGCTGAGTTCTTGGCTCCTCACACCAAGAACATGGGAATTCAGGCTGAAATGTTAGAGCAAATTCACCACAATCACTAGGGTAAAGGGCAA
Organism: uncultured bacterium; assembly: GCA_964250875.1. Lineage (GTDB taxonomy): Bacteria > Cyanobacteriota > Cyanobacteriia > Cyanobacteriales > Chroococcidiopsidaceae > CAXUIV01. The sequence continues at coordinate 4,780 of CAXUIV010000079.1, read as the reverse complement.
AGGGCAAAGGCGAAAGGCGAAAGGCGGAAAGAAGTAATTGTTGCCCAATGCCCAATGCCCCACGCCCAATGCCCCATGCCCGATGCCCCATGCCCTAAAATCTTTTTGCCATGACACAAGTACAGCTGCAAGAGAACGCCAATCTACCTGCCCTTAATGAGGAACCAGCAGACAGAAATTGGCGCGATTACTTTACCTTCAACACCGACCACAAGGTGATTGGCATTCAGTACCTCGTCACCACGTTTGTTTTCTACTGTATCGGCGGCTTTATGGCAGATCTGGTTCGGACAGAACTACGAACGCCAGACAGCGACTTTGTTAGCCCTGAACTTTACAACAGTCTGTTTACGCTTCACGCCACGATCATGATTTTCCTCTGGATCGTGCCAGCAGGAGCCGGATTTGCTAACTACTTGATTCCCTTGATGATTGGGGCCAAGGATATGGCATTTCCGAGATTGAATGCTGTTGCTTTCTGGATGCTGCCGCCTGCTGGGCTGCTGCTGATCAGTAGCTTACTGCTTGGCGATGCTCCAGACGCGGGTTGGACGTCCTATCCGCCTTTGAGTCTGGTTACTGGGCAAGTGGGCGAGGGGATTTGGATCATGAGCCTCCTCCTGCTTGGAACATCGTCGATTCTGGGGGCACTGAATTTTCTCGTCACTCTACTAAAAATGCGGACGCCTGGAATGGGGGTACATCAAATGCCCTTGTTCTGCTGGGCTATGTTTGCCACCTCTGCCCTAACTCTGTTAGCAACGCCAGTGCTGGCTAGCGCCATGATTCTGCTGGCCTTTGACTTGCTAGCGGGAACCATGTTTTTCAACCCAACTGGGGGTGGAGACCCGGTGGTGTACCAGCATTTGTTCTGGTTCTACTCCCACCCTGCGGTCTATATTATGATCCTGCCTTTCTTTGGCGCGATTTCAGAAGTTATCCCAGTGCATGCCCGCAAACCCATCTTTGGCTATAAGGCGATCGCTTACTCCAGTCTGGCGATTAGTTTTTTGGGTTTGATTGTCTGGGCACACCACATGTTCACCAGTGGCATTCCTGGTTGGTTACGGATGTTCTTCATGATCACCACGATGATCATTGCCGTTCCAACGGGGATCAAGGTATTCAGTTGGGTGGCAACGCTTTGGGGTGGGAAGCTGCGGCTCAACAGTGCCATGCTATTCGCCATGGGCTTTGTCGGCACGTTTGTCATCGGTGGCATCAGCGGCGTCATGTTGGCGGCAGTCCCCTTTGACATTCACGTCCACGATACCTATTTTGTTGTGGCTCACATCCACTATGTGCTGTTTGGCGGTAGCGTCCTAGGTATTTATGCTGCGTTCTACCATTGGTTCCCTAAAATGACAGGGCGGATGGTGAATGAATTCTGGGGTAGAGTTCATTTTGCCTTGACCATTTTTGGATTGAACCTTGCCTTCTTACCGATGCACAAGCTAGGGCTGATGGGCATGAACCGACGAATTGCGATGTATGACCCCAAATTCACATTTCTGAACGAACTCTGCACGCTTGGGGCTTATCTACTTGCAGTCTCTACGGTTCCCTTTATCGTCAACATAGTTTGGAGCTGGAGGTACGGCCCCAAGGCGGGAGACAATCCTTGGGATGGCTTGACCTTGGAGTGGATGACGACTTCACCACCAGCAATTGAGAATTTTCACAAGCCACCAGTACTAGCAACTGGTCCATACGACTATGGTATGGGCAACCGCAGTACAGAAGTGAATGTACCTTTCTCAGATGCTGACGATCCGGCATTGTCTGCGGGCCCCAACTCGGTCTTACGTGCCGATCCGGATCCAGTTGTTGCTGCCCATGCAGATGACCGCAAATAAAGTTTTGAATTTTGAGTTTTGAGTTTCAAATTAAACTTCAACTCAAAACTCAAAACTTAAAACTCATAACTTTTTCACGTAGGTATTTAAAATTCATGCAAAGTCAAACGATTGACCCAGCTAAAACTGACCTCAATCACCATCATGCTGCAGAGGCAACTGCTGCCCACCACGAAGAGCATCCAGACTTGCGGATTTTTGGTCTGCTTGTGTTTCTCGTAGCTGAGGGCATGATTTTCCTAGGTCTTTTTGGCTCATATCTAGCCTTCCGAGCTATATTACCCGCTTGGCCGCCAGAAGGAACACCCAAACTAGAGCTACTACTCCCTGGAGTAAACACCTTGATTCTGATCTCTAGTAGTTTTGTAATTCACAAAGCTGATACAGCAATCAAGAAAAATGATGTGTTGGGTATGCAAACCTGGTTAGCAATAACAGCAGCCATGGGCGGAATTTTCTTGGTTGGCCAGCTCTATGAGTACAGCCACCTAGAATTTACTCTCAATACGAACCTGTTTGCTAGCTCGTTTTATGTCCTGACTGGCTTTCACGGACTGCATGTGTTTATTGGACTATTAGCCATTGTTGCTGTGCTGTGGCGATCGCGAGTTACGGGACACTACTCCAATGAAAAGCACTTTGGTGTGGAAGCAGCAGAAATCTACTGGCACTTCGTCGATGTCGTGTGGATAGTTCTGTTTGGACTGATATATCTCCTTTAGTTGTTTGTAGTTGGTTATTAGTTGTTTGTAGTTCGTTGTTTGTATTTACTAACAACTAACAACTAAAAACTAATAGCCAACAACCAAAAACTTTTCAAACTACGTCAAAGCTACCCTTTCTTAGGATGATGTAGTTCTTTTGGTCTAGAGTAATCTTTCCTTGTTGCTGTAGTTTGCCCATCAACCGCGTGATTGTCACTCTAGTCGTAGAGCAGGCATTTGCCAAGTCTTGATGTGTCAAACGCACACACAAACGAGTTCCTTGCGGTACAGATTCACCAATCTCCTGTTTTAGAAGTAGCAATAAATGGTGTAAGCGATCTTTCACTTGTCGCTGTCCAGAAATAGCCAAAAGGGATTCTGTCTGCTGTAGTCGCTGATTGATTTGATACAGAAGAGTTTGAGCTAGACGAGCGGAATTGGCCATTTCAAACAGAGAAGTGCCGAGTAAATGTACTTCTGTCATAGCTGTTGCTTGATAGACTTGTAGTGATGTTAGATCAGCACCAAAAGCCATTGATGGCTTTACTAAACCTACAAGTACTTCTTCAGCACCGTCACAAAGAGTGACAAGCTTTACCAAACCCTGACGAACTTGCCAAATTACCTGGGGTTTAAGAGGAATAACATCCCCTTTGGCATAAACATGTATAGAATTATCTTGGTCGGGACAACTGTTGTCTTGAGCTAACGCTACTTCCACCTGCCTCTGAGCGGAGACGTGGCGTAATAACCATCGTAGAGCAGTCGGCTTGCCTTTGCGGTCGCAGATAGGACTTACATTTAGGGCTACAGCAAAGGAATCACCCTTGCGCGGCTGTAGGAGTATTTCGTATTCCTGCGTTCGGCCTACCTGCTGCAAATGATTGAGCTTGGTCCGAAACAACTGGCGCTCTTTGTCGTTGATGAAGTTAGCTAAAGGTTTACCGACTAGGAAGTTCTGCTGGACTTTGAGCATTAGAACAGAGGCACGATTGGCTTCCTGAATCACGCCTTGGAAATCAGTAACCAAATAGGCATCCGGTGTGAACTCAAATAAGTCTTGATAGTGCTGACGTTCTGCTTCCAGCAGTTGGTACAGCTCCGCGAGTTTCTGGTTTTGATAACGCAGTTCCTCAACAGCGACTTCCAGTTCCTCCGAGACAACGCCAAGTTCCTTGAAGGCAGAAGGCAGCAGATTTGGCTCTGTTTGTACTGAAGTGTTTGCATCCCGGTACATCTCAACTAAACGCCCTTGCATAGCGTCTATTTGTTTGGCAAATGTTTCTACATTCATAGCGAATATCAGCTTTTGGATGCCTCTGGGTGTTAATAGTAAGTTATGTGTTTCAACATCACTTTGAAGAATCGGAGCAGAACTGACAATAGCTGAATCCAACTGCTCGTGTGGAGTCTAAAGCTATGAAAAACTGCAAGGGGTGACAATCGTCATGATTGAAGAGAATGAAAAGTACATCCGTGGTACTCAAAAGTGTGAAACAGAGTGTGTAAAAATTTAAGTTCTTTTAGTTACAATTCGGAAATCGAACATTCTAGTGAATGATCAACAGAATGTCAGAAAAGATAAATCTTGAAGCTTCTAGCCAAAACACTGTTTCAGATCATGTCTCTAGCAAAAACCATTGTAACAGATATGGTATTAGAATTCAGTACGGTTTCGGACATATTACTTCGTTTGACCCAGATTTCAATTAGAATTACGCCAAATTCACTTGCTGGTAACTGAACCAACTCACTTTTGGTAACTCCGTAGTGTGCGGATGTTGCCTCCAAATACTGGTTCGGGAAGGTATACTGCCCAAAGGGACAGGCTCCCATTGATAAGATCGCCTGTGTCCATGTGCAGCGCCTACGAAATCTGTCTACACTGAAACAGTAAGAAACACAATATCAATTGCCCCTACAACCTCAGCTAACGAGTTTAGTTGCGGTCTTTAGTGGGACAATTAACAGACGAAATCCAGAGAGTAAACCCAATATGCACCTGAGTGAAATCACCCATCCTAACCAGTTGCACGGCCTGTCGATTCGTCAACTACAGCAGATTGCCCGTCAGATCCGGGAAAAGCATCTGCAAACTGTGGCGGCAAGCGGTGGACACCTGGGACCAGGTTTGGGTGTGGTGGAATTGACGCTAGCGCTTTACCAGACCTTAGACCTGGATTGCGATAAGGTCATTTGGGATGTGGGCCATCAAGCCTA
>CAXUIV010000078.1:0-11600 GCA_964250875.1 uncultured bacterium | reverse complement strand
TGGTATCGCTGCCAAAGTGCCATCGCATCCATAAGCCAACCTCAACTTACTGCTTCCATCACCCAAGTTTACTTGAAGCATACAGCCATCAGTGTTTAGCCTCATAGAGTCTTAAGCAGCGTGAACACAACAAAGATATAATTTAATTGTATATTCAACTACTTTCAACCATACACATTTAATTGCATACTACTAAGTCAGCTTCCTAAATTTATGAATACCGACAGTAATCTATCCCGCCAGACTGCTTGGCGACTGTTCTTGACTACCCAAGCTACGCTGCTGGAATTGATTGAGCAGGAGTTAGCTCAAGCCGGACTGCCTCCTCTGACTTGGTACGATGTGCTATTTGCCCTCTCAGAAGCTCCTGACCAGCGGTTGCGGATGCACGAACTGGCGGCAGAGATTGTCCTTTGCCGCAGTAATCTAACGCGCTTGGTTGACCGATTAGAGACGGCAGGTTTGGTGTGCCGGAAGTCTTGCCCTACCGACCGTCGCGGTGCCTTTGCCGCCATCACGGAGCAGGGTTTAGCCATGCGGCAAAAGATGTGGCCAATTTATGAGCAGGCAATTACTAAATACTTTGCCCGTCATCTCGACGATACAGAAGTGGAAGTTTTCACTAAAGTCCTAGAAAGGGTGCTGACCTGTATGCGTGAGGGAAAAGATGGAAAAATCGCCACAGGTGGGTAAGCCATCCAGTGCAGCCATAGCATTGTGGTAGCAACTACATCCAATAAAAGAACCTCAGCAATGGTGCTGAGGATCAGACATCAAGGTGCATTTACCTATTAAAAGATTCAGCATGACTCCTACTGCATCAGGAAGAATTTTGGCGTTGCAGGATGATAGTGTGGAGAGTATGTTTGTACTAATTGGTGTCAGTGTACAATGGCAGAACCTCCTCGTCAGCCCAAAGCAGGAGATGCGGTTTTAGGCGATCGCCACTCAGTCCCGATTGATACTGCTGTTCTGGGAGGGCTACCAGGAGTCAAGCGACGTCTAGCGAGTCCAGTTGTTGAGCAACGAATTGCGGCTCTCTGGGATACTCTTAAGTATGGTCAAGGGGGTCTAGACTTAGCGATTCAAGCTTTGCAAGACTCCTCAGAGCAAGTACAGCGAGCTGCATACTCTCTACTGCGGCAACAGCCGTCAAAGGTAAAAGCTCTAGAGGAATTTACTCCCTATCAACTCTTTGAGTGTATCCGTACTCTATCTGGATGTTATGGGCCAGTCCACTGCATTGCTATCAGCCGAGATGGACAGACTTTAGTCAGTGGTGGAGAGGAAGGTATTATCAAATGGCATCTGCATAGTAGAGGGCAGATTAGCACTTTGGTAGGACACACATCACCTGTACTGTCAGTCGTTATCAGCCCGGATGGGCAGATTTTAGCCAGTGGTGGAGAGGACGGCACCATTAAACTTTGGAATTTGTCCACCGGAGTCCTGATTCGCACCCTAATTTTGACATATGCCTGTAGCAGCAACATGATCGCCATTAGTCCAGATGGCAAAGTCCTTTACGTTAGCGATTTCTACGGGTTGGTTCAGCTTTGGAATCTGGATACTGGTGAAAGCTTTAATATGCTGGAGGCAGATTCCCACCAAATTGCCGCAGTAGCAATTAGTCCAAAAACACTAAACAGTGACTGTAGTCAAGGTCCGATTAAACTCTGGAACTTACCCGTAGTTGGACTGCAATGCACCCTGTCTAAGTGTCAAAGTTCAGTTGGTTGCGTCGCCCTAAGTCCAGATCGCCAAATTCTCGCTGTTGGTAATAGTGACTACACAATCCAATTGTGGCATTTGCAGACTGGGAAGAAGCTGCATACGCTGAAAGGACACCTAGAAAGACTCACGGCGATCGCCATTAGCTCCGACAGTCAAACCCTCGTCAGTGCTAGTACGGATTGGACCATTAAACTCTGGAACTTGCCCACTGGCGAGACACTGCACACTTTTTCTGGGCCGACAAGCAGGGTTACCTCCCTGGCTATTGGTTCAGATGGCCAAACTGTCGTCAGTGGTACTGCGGTATACCCTTACACTCATGCCATTAAATTTTGGGATTTGCCTACAGGTAAAGACTTATCTACCCTAAAAACTATGGGTGCCTCAATCGCCATGAGTCCCGCTGGCAAGATCCTCGCCAGTATTGACACCGGTAGCACCATCACAATCTGGAATCTAGAGACCAATCAAAAAAAACACACTATCAGTTCAGGGCCTGAAGGTAACGCTTGGTCAGTTGCAATTAGCCCAGATGGACGGACCTTAATCGTTAGTGGCAATTGGGACAGAACAATCAAACTTTGGGATTTACATACTGGTCAAGAGAAACTCCCTTTAAGGCACGGTCGAATTGGCGGCGTTTGGTCAGTTGCAATTAGTCCAGATGGCCAGTTCCTTGCCAGCGCTAGTACAGATAAAACCGTTAAATTTTGGCATCTACACACGGGGGAAGATATACATACACTATCTGGACATACAGCTAGGGTTTGTGCCGTTGCTATCAGCCCAAATGGGCAAACCCTTGCCAGTGGCAGTTACGATAAAACGATTAAACTCTGGGACCTGCAAACTGGCAAAGCGAGCATGACGATAGAGGGACATCAGGGTGGTGTGTCGTCAGTTGCCTTTAGCCCTAATGGAAAGACCCTTGCTAGTGGCAGCTACGACAAAACGATTAGACTCTGGAACCTGCAAACTAGCAGAGAGTTATGCACTCTAGAGGAACATACAGCTCAAGTAAATACTGTCGCCTTTAGCCCTGATAGTCAGACTTTAATTAGCGGCAGTGAGGACAAGACTATTAAAGTGTGGGGTATAGGGCATAGGGCATAGGGAGAAAACTCGCTGGCATGAACAATCCAAAATCCAAAATCTAAAATCGCATCATCCCCGATTAGACTCAAGAAAACCATACTGAGATTGCAGCAAAGTGACTAGTTGTGTAAGTCCCTTTTGCAGCTGTCGTGTCACGGTCATCGGACTGGTACCAATTTGCTTAGCTGCGTCTTTGCGAGAGAGTTCCTTCAAAAATACCAACTCAACTGCCACGCGGGGTTTGTCTTCCAACTGCGACAGTGCCCCATGCAGTTGTTGTCGGTCTTCTTCCTGTTGCTGTAGGGAAGTTGAACGCAGATCCGGTAGCGCCTCGCCTAAAGCTGTCGGATAATCAACAGCCTGACCAACGCTAGCATCTAAGCTTAAAGGATAGCGATTATGCATTGCTAGCTTGCATTCTCGCCACTCTTGCACAGGTACCTGAAGTCGTCGGGCAATTTCACTGTCCTTGGGTGAATAACCTAACTCGCAGGTTAGCGCTTTGCGCACATGACAGCCCCGGTTGTAGAGTTCCTGCCAGCGACGCGGGATTTTTACGAGGCTACTGCGATCACGTAAAAAATGCAGAATCTCACCACGAATGTAGGGAACGGCAAACGAGCTAAAAGCGTATCCTTGGGTAGGGTCAAACCGCTCAATGGCGCGAATCAAACCGAAGTAGCCAATCTGTTCCAAATCTTCGTAGGGTTCAGCGCATTGATGACTGATTCGATGAGCCATCTTGCGAACCAACCCAGTATGTAACTCTACCAGTTGATTGCGAACTTGAATAGAGGGATTCTGATGATAGGAGATTAGTAGTTCCATGCCATCAGAGCGAAAGCAAGACTGAGTTGCCGCCATAAGAAATCCTTACTCTGTAATAATCCCTTGCCTAAGAGGGAGGACTAAAATCGCGTGAGCTATGAGCAAAACTCAGCTTATTCTCGAAAGAAAAAGCCAAACAAACCATCGTTGTTTTACTGAACTCCTGTGGAATCTCAGTCTATGAATTGGCATTTCTACGTATATTTATGCCTTTCCTCCCAAGTTCCGAACTCCGAACTCCGAACTTCTTAGCAACCCCTAGCTGATTCCTTTAGCTCTGAGTCACAATAGTTATAAGCAGTAATGTTGTTAACAAAAAACTAGTGAATTTAGTCTCATGAGTAATACCAGCAATTTCCGTGACGCCATGCGTGAGGCCAAAACTCACGCACTTGTAGGTCCAAATGTTATTGCCAATGCTCTACCCTTTGTAGGTGGCGGACTAATCCTGACGGCAGTGGGAACCTTCGGTGGTCTCAGAGTTATAGACAATAACCCTGGGTTGTTCTTTCCCACCTTCTGGGGTGCCCTCGTTCTGGAGTTGATTCTATTCTTTGTCGCCAGTGGCGTTGCTAGAAAGGGGAACAACGGAGTTGCGCTGCCCCTTCTTGCAGCCTACAGCCTGCTCACCGGATATACTCTCACAGGCTTGGTGTTTGTGGCACTGAGAACTTCAGGAGTGGGGATTTCAGGAATTGGTTTTGCCGCTCTAGGCTGTGGTGTGACCTTTATTGCTGCGCGTCAAATTGGCTCTAACCTCTCCGATCGAGACGGTATGGCTCTGACGAAAACGATTGGGCTAGGTTTAATTGCCTTACTCGTTGTTATTCTTGGTCAACTTCTACTGGGAGTGTTCCACGTCTACACACCTACATGGTTAGAAATTGCAATCTCAGGGATTGGGGTGTTCTTATTTGCTGGTGCCGCAGTGGTGGATTTCTACATTCTGCCGCGTACCTACCGCAACGACCAGTACTTGCCAGCGGCTTTGTCTATGTACCTGACGTACATCAACCTGTTTATCTTCATTCTGCGGCTACTAATTGCCATCAACGGTCGCAGTAGGTAAACGCGTTGGTATCATTGTGGTATGGGCGACTCGCCGAGTCGTCCCTACGTCTGTTTGAATGTTTGTTCAAGAAGAGCGATCGCTATCATGATAGAAATACAAGATATTAAACGCGAAGTCGAAACGTTATCTCACCGCCTGGGTAAAACCCAGGACTATCTTTGACATCCCAGCTTTAAACGCAAAGATTCAAGATCTTGAACAAGTGGCAGCCCAGCCAGACTTTTGGGATGACCAAACAGTTGCTCAGCAGATTCTACAAGAACTCAATGACCTCAAGGCTCATCTTCAGCAGTATCACCAGTGGAAAGCGAGTCTGGAAGATACTAGGGCAGTTTTAGAACTACTGGAGCTAGAGACTGACGAGGCACTACTCCAAGAGGCTGAGTCAAACGTGACCGATCTGAGTCGCGACCTAGACCGCTGGGAGTTGGAACAGCTATTGTCAGGTCCCTATGACGAAAAAGGGGCAGTGCTGACGATCAGTGCCGGGGCTGGTGGCACCGATGCCCAAGACTGGACAGAAATGTTGGTCAGGATGTATACCCGATGGGCAGAGGATCATGGTTATAAGGTAGAACTGGCCGAGATTTCAGAGGGTGAGGAAGCTGGAATTAAATCTGCCACCTTGGAAATTGCTGGTCGCTATGCTTATGGCTACATGAGGTCTGAAAAAGGCACCCATCGCCTGGTGCGGATCTCACCTTTCAATGCCAACGACAAGCGGCAGACTAGTTTTGCCGGTGTAGACGTGATGCCGGAGGTAGATAGATCTGTGCGGTTAGATATCCCTGACAAGGATTTAGAAATTACCACGACACGTTCTGGCGGTAAAGGTGGGCAGAACGTTAATAAAGTGGAGACCGCAGTACGGATTGTTCACCTGCCCACGGGGATTGCGGTGCGCTGTACTCAAGAACGCAGTCAGCTGCAAAACAAAGAAAAAGCTCTAGCTATCCTTAAAGCCAAGCTGCTGATTATTGCGCAGGAACAGCGTGCCCAAGAAATTGCCCAGATTCGAGGGGATATAGTTGAAGCCGCCTGGGGGAACCAAATTCGTAACTACGTGTTTCATCCGTACCAGATGGTAAAGGATTTACGTACTAACGTGGAGACGACAGCGATCGGGGATGTGATGAACGGCGAAATTGACCTGTTTATCCAAGCCTATCTGCGTCAGGAAAATCAGATGGTGGAAAGCAGCCCTGCCTAAACCTAGGAAGGGGTACTGCTGTAAACAATCTCACAACGCCTGCAACACCTGAGGAATTGCTCAAAGGTGAGTTGCTCCAGTTTGGTAGTGGTCATGGCTATATCTTTTTACCTCTCGCAAAGGCGCAAAGACGCAGATAAGAAAGCTAAGAAAAGGACTTCTGCTAGAGATCTAGTTCTTATACCTTTATACCTTTGTTCATTTGCGCCTTTGCGCCTTTGCGAGAGCCTTTCCTCCGTTTTTAGGATGAACGAAGATGTACCAGCAGCTCTGGTAGCTGCATAATAGACAATGCCTGGACGTTTCATCCGCCGAGAAAGCATAGTGCAACCAAAAGTACGTTTAAAGGGTAGAGTATGCCGTTTCGCGTAAGTGTTGGCCCACCAGTCCTGACAATCAATCAAGGCAGCACCTTTATGGTGACTGAACAGGACGGGCAGATTGCTGCTGATGGAGAACTCGGTGTCTTTGCAAATGACACCCGCTTTGTGAGCTACTATGCCTGCTTCGCCAACGGTCAGCCTTGGGAGAGACTCAATTCCAGCGCTACAGCGTACTATGCTGCACGAATTTACCTAACTAATCCAGAGTTGACGACCGAGGACGGTCCAATTGCCAGAGGCACCTTGGGGCTTGTTATCAGCCGGATTGCTGGGGACGGCATCCACGAGGATCTCGACATCACAAATTATGGTTTGAAGCCAGTCCGCTTCAATTTAGAGATTGTGCTGCGCTCTGACTTTGCCGACATCTTCGAGGTCAAAGGGCATAACTTTGTCCGCCGGGGGCATATAGTAACCCGGTGGAATGATGAAAAGAGCGAACTGCGAACAACTTATACTAACCGTGACTTCCATCGCTGCTTTACCTATCGACCGCGCAACTGCACGTCGCCACCCCACAACGCCAATGGTCGCATCAACTTTGAGGTAGAGCTGGAAGCTGGCGCAACTTGGCATACCTGCGGATTCTATCTTTTAGGGGAGTCTGACTGTGGCCGCGAACCAACATCCAAGTGTTATAAAGTGGCGGATGATACAGGTAAGTTGCAACAGCAGTGGCACAACCACGCCACGGGGATGACAACCGCTAATGAGGATGTGTACCGGCTGTACCGTCAATCCGTTGAGGACATGGGGGCACTACGGTTATACGAGCGCGACCTTAGCCCCGATATTTGGGTGCCTGCTGCCGGAGTTCCCTGGTTCGTCACTATCTTCGGTCGCGATAGTTTGGTTGTCAGTCTGCAAAACATGGTGGTGCATGCTGGTTTCGCTCGCGGGGCACTAAAGAAACTCGCTCAACTTCAGGCCACCGAAATAGACGATTGGCGAGATGCCGAACCGGGGAAGATCCCCCACGAACTCCGATTCGGAGAATTGGCACATTTTCATAAAGTTCCGCACACGCCCTACTATGGCACTGCCGATGCGACACCCTTGTACCTGATCGTCCTGCATGAAGCTTGGAAATGGATGGGAGACAATGCCCTTCTGCACGAGTACCGCGATGTGGCCCTGCGCTGCCTCGACTGGATTGACCAGTACGGTGACCTGGATGGCGATGGTTTCCAGGAGTACAAATCTCGCTCTTCCCAAGGGACGCAGAACCAGAGCTGGAAGGACTCTGGAGATGCCATCGTTTACCCCGACGGTAGCCAAGTGCAGCCGCCAAAAGCATTATGCGAGCTGCAAGGCTATGTTTTTGACGCCTGGATCCGGATGGCTGAGGTGTTTACAGCGCTTGGGGAGGGCGATCGCGCCACCGAGCTACAGACAAAGGCAGCGCAACTGCGATCGCGTTTTGAGGAAAGCTTCTGGTGTGAGGACATTGACTTTTATGCCTTGGCGCTCGATCCGCACAAACAGCCGGTGCGCACGATCACCTCTAACCCAGGGCATTGTTTGTGGAGCGGTATTGTTAGCCCTGAACGTGCTGCCCGTGTCGTCAAGCGGCTGTTGGAACCAGATATGTGGACTGGCTGGGGCATTCGCACGCTGTCATCTGATAACCCAGCTTACAATCCCTACTCCTACCAGCTGGGATCAATCTGGCCGCACGACAATGGCATCATTGCCTTGGGCCTCAAGCGCTACGGCTTCGCGGCTGAGGCGGCGCAGGTGGCTCGTGGGATTTCTGAGGCTGCCAGCTTCTTCTCAAACTACCGCCTACCGGAGGTCTACGCCGGAATTGCAGAGCAGCCAGGAACGTTTCCAGTGCAGTACTTTCAAGCGAACGTACCCCAAGCGTGGGCGGCTGGCTCAGTTTTCCACCTGCTCCAGGCGATTCTCGGTTTGCAGGCAGATGCTCCCAACCAACGCCTTTACGTCGATCCTAACCTCCCAGAGTGGCTACCTGACATCACGCTTCACCAAGTTGCCGTCGGCAATGCGAGCGTTGATTTGAAGTTCTGGCGGGAGGGAGAACATACCCGGTGGGATGCTTCCGTCCTCGCCGGGAATCTTGATATACGAGAGCAACCCTGGCAAGTTCCTTAAACTTACAGCAACAGATGAAACAAAGCATACAGAACGGTTTCGCCCAGTGGAGATCACATTTGCCTGAATACAGTGCAGAACTGATCGGTACAGCATTCAACCTCTTTGTTGGCTTTAGTATTATCATCTTTGATTTTGGCAAAGGGTTGCCGATGGAGCATCTCGTTCCCAGCTCAAGCGTGCGTTTGCTAATTAATGGTCTCATCTTTGCTGGAAGCGGCTCTTTGTTTGCAATTTCACCATTAGGGAAACTAAGTGGCGCTCACCTCAATCCCTGCTTGTCGCTAGCCTTTTGGGTGCAAGGCAAAATGCATAAGCAGGACCTCGTCGGATACATAGTTGCCCAGTTCCTCGGCGCGATTATCGGTACTTGGCTAGTGGTGGTGGTGTGGGGACGCCATGCTGCCAGTGTCAACAATGGTGTGACCTTGCCAGGAGACGGTTATGCTCTCTGGTACGTCTTCTTGGCTGAAGTGTTCATGACCTGCCTACTGGTGCTGTCCATCTTTATCTTTCTAAGTAGCCATCGGCTCATGCGCTGGACACCAGTCATGACGTGGCTGTTGGTGGCAACAATGGTCTGGCAGGGAGCTCCCATATCTGGCACCAGTCTAAATACTGCACGCAGCATTGGACCAGCTTTGATTACACCTCTATGGAAGCAACAGTGGCTCTACTGTATAGCTCCACCACTGGGGGCACTGCTCGCTGTTGGAATTTTTAAAATCCTCACGGTTGGTAGGTGTCAGCTGCTGACCGGCAAACTTTTTCACGCCCCTAACTACCGCTGTATTTTCAAAAACGTCAAAGTTCCCCATCTACGTGGAATTCGTTTGCATACACGCGGTCGCGACTTGGCCAAATAGAACAGGTTGATACTGACCTCAAGGCTATTGCAACTTTTATCACCATCGGCTAACTTAAACCAGTCTGACTTCACTTACCTGTTTTCGTTGTTTCGTTCTGCTTGTAGGCATGTTCCATCTTCCTCTAAAAGTTAAGCAACCAACCCCAGCCCTACGCCGTCTGCTTGTTGCCTTATTAACCAGCACCTTGATCGGCCCATACTGCTGTCAACCAGCACAGGCGCAAGTGATGGCGTATTGCCAATTACCAGCAGCGGCGGCGCAAGAAAAAGAAAGTTTACTTCAAGCAACAATCAAAGGTAGCAAAGAAGCAGATGAGCGCTATAAAGAGCTTCTAACCCAACACTCAGAGCAAGTCCGGCAGTGCCGGAGCCGCAACTGGCCACGAAACGAAGCGATCTGGTTGCGTTTGTATCCTTGTGACGTTCGAACAGGGGTACTGGACTATGTTATGGACCACATTGTTGACCGAGGATATAACCAAGTTTATGTTGAGGTGTTTCATGACGGTCAGGTGCTGTTGCCTGCCTCCGCTAACCCCACTGCTTGGCCCTCAGTTCTCCGGATTCCCGGATTTGAAAGCACAGATTTGCTGGCCCAAGCAATTCAGAAAGGGCACGAGCGAGGGTTAAAGGTTTATGCCTGGATGTTCACGATGAATTTTGGCTACTCCTACTCGCAACGTTCAGACCGCCAATCGGTGTTAGCTCGCGATGGCAAGGGGGAGACTAGTCAAGCTGTGGTCGAAGATGGAAGTCAAACCTTTGTCGATCCCTACAACCTGCAAGCGAAACGAGACTATTACCAGCTGGTTCAGGAGATCGTTCGCCGTCAGCCAGATGGGGTATTGTTTGATTACGTGCGGTACCCGCGTCAATCAGGCAGCAGTTCCGTAGCCACCAAAGTTCAGGACCTATGGGTCTACAGTAACGCCGCTCAACAAGCTCTGTATAAACGCGCACTTAACTATAAGGGGTTAGCACTGATTCGGAGATTCTTGAGTCAGGGATACATCTCGGTTGAAGATGTAGCATCTGTAGATAAACTTTACCCTCAAGAGGGAGAGCCAATGTGGCAGGGCCGCACTCTACCGCCGCCATCACCAGATCAACCTTTATTAACCGCAGCCGAACGGCAACCACTCCTGCAGTGGGAGTTGTGGCAGCTGAGCGTTGCTCACGCTCTGCAAGGCATCCTAGATTTTCTGGCGGTGGGGAATTGGCCCGTCCGTCAGCAAGGAATACCATCGGGGGTGGCGTTTTTCCCAGAGGGAAATCAAGCGGTGCGCCAAGGGTACGACTCTCGCTTACAGCCTTGGGATCGGTTTCCCAGCTCAATGGAGTGGCATCCTATGTCCTACGCCAACTGCGGTGACACTAGCTGTATCGTCTCTCAGGTTCAGCGAGTTCTAAAGTATGCACCACCGGGCACGCAAGTCGCGCCTATACTTGCGGGTGACTGGGGAAGGTCACTTAATAATCGCCCACCTTTAGAAGTGCAGATGCAGGCAATTCATGAGGCTGCGCCGCAGATTAACCAGGTGAGTCACTTTGCCTTCTCCTGGCAAGAACCAGAGTTTGACAGGACTCGCAAGTACTGTAGGCTGCAATGAGGTCGTTGGTCGTTGGTTGCCAGTTGTTGGTTGTCTGTTAAAAGTTTGACTAGACCCAGGTTTGACTATGACGACGAATCGCTGGCAGCATTCAGATGACTTGGATAACTAGGCTAGATAATTTCGACAGTACCCTTTTGACCATCAATCCGCACCCGCTGACCATCTTGCAGCAGCCGAGTGGCGTCGTGGATATCCATTACAGCTGGAATGCCATACTCACGCGCCACGATCGCTCCATGAGATAGCCTCCCCCCAACTTCTGCAATCAGTCCACCAACCCGTGCCAGCAGCGGTGCCCAGCCAGAGTCAGTGTAGGGCACCACCAAAATCGTGTCCCGGTCAATCTCTGGAGCAGATTGCAAATTCCGTAATACCCTCACTCGCCCTTCGAATTGTCCAGGACTGGCACCAATGCCTTGGAATAGTTTTGAGTTTTGAGTTTTGAGTTTTGAGTTGTTAAGGTTGGGGTTGAGGGGGTGCGAGGGACTGTTGCCGTATACTAAGGGGGGGATTGCGTCCAGTTGACTATCTTGTTCAAATTGCGATCGCCTTCTTTGCACCAGCTGCCCCAACAACATTGAATCAGAACCTGCAACTACCCGTCGAATCTCCTCAAACTCCAAAAAAAAGATATCCCCAGACTCCGCCAGCACCCCTGACTGCAACCAAACTTGCTCTATAC
>CAXUIV010000077.1:0-11608 GCA_964250875.1 uncultured bacterium | reverse complement strand
TTTAAGAGGTTAAGCCTAGGTAATGAAGCGGTAAAGAGTAGGCAGTGGGCAGCTTGTGAGCAGTGGGGCTTTGCTTGCCCCTCAATTGCCAGTTGCCGCCAGCAGACGGACTATATACTGCGTACTGCCGTCTGCCTACTACCGGCTTTGGTAAAATTTACAGGTAACTTCACGCTTTTAGGGCTGTTGAGCTTATTGTCACCAGTTCACTCACTGCCCAGCCCACAAAACAGTCAGTCATGGCTCAGTCTCCTGCTCTAGAACAAGCGCTCAAACATTATTTCGGCTACGACAGCTTTCGCCTTGGACAGCAGCAAATTGTCGAACAAGCGCTCCAGAACCAGGATTTGCTGGTTATCATGCCCACGGGTGGCGGCAAGTCTCTGTGTTTTCAGCTACCAGCGTTGCTGAAGCCAGGGCTGTCAGTGGTGGTATCACCCCTGATAGCCTTGATGCAAGACCAAGTGGAAGCGCTACGGGATAACGGCATTGGAGCGACATTCCTCAACAGCAGCCTGAACTGGCAGCAGGTGCGATCGCGCGAGTCAGCCATTCTTAACGGTGAAATCAAGCTGCTCTACGTTGCGCCAGAACGTCTGTTGAGTGAAAAATTTCTGCCATTTCTGGATTTAGTGCAGGAGAAGATTGGCATCTCTGCCTTTGCCATTGATGAAGCGCACTGCGTTTCTGAGTGGGGGCATGACTTTCGTCCAGAGTACCGTCAGCTGCGGTCCCTGCGCCAACGCTACTCAACTGTACCCACACTAGCACTGACCGCAACGGCAACTGATCGCGTCCGGCAAGACATCATCCAGCAGCTGGCTTTGGTACAGCCCAACATCCACGTCGCTAGCTTCAACCGTCCCAACCTCTACTACGAAGTCCAGCTCAAGCAAAAGCAAAGTTACCCCCAACTCCTGCAACTGATCCAGCAGCACCAAGGTTCAGGCATCGTTTACTGCCTCAGTCGCCGCAAAGTAGACGAAGTCACGTTCAAGCTGCAACAAGACGGAATCGCTGCACTCTCATATCATGCCGGATTGGGTGATGAGGAACGGGCAGAGAATCAAACCCGCTTCATCCGCGACGACGTGCGAGTCATGGTGGCAACGCTCGCTTTTGGCATGGGCATCAACAAACCAGATGTACGCTTCGTCATCCATTACGACTTACCCCGCAACTTAGAAAGCTATTACCAGGAGTCGGGACGAGCTGGACGAGATGGGGAACCAGCTCTCTGTACGCTGTTCTTTAGCTACGGCGACATCAAGACGATTGAGTATCTGATCGACCAAAAACAAAACCCTCAAGAGCAACGGATTGCACGGCAACAGATGCGTCAGGTGATTGACTATGCTGAGGGCACAGACTGCCGTCGCCGGATTCAACTGGGCTACTTTGGTGAGCGGTTTGAAGGCAATTGCGGCAACTGTGATAACTGCCTCCGTCCTCAACCAGTGGAAGACTGGACGCTCGAGGCGATGAAGTTTCTCTCTTGTGTAGCCCGTAGCAAAGAGCGGTTTGGGATGAATCACATCATAGATGTACTACGTGGTTCCAAAAACCAGAAAATTCTCGATAAAGGGCACCACAATCTTTCTACTTATGGCATCGGCAAAGATAAAAGCGTAGAGGAATGGCGAGTGCTGGGGCGATCGCTCTTGCATCAAGGTTTACTCGATCAAACCACCGATGGCTATTCAGTCTTGAAACTCAATCCCCTCAGTTGGGAAGTGATGCGGAAGCAGCGCCTTGTCTTGATCGCCGTTCCCACTAAAGTGGAGATCATGCCGGAGTCGCGCCTGCCCTCAGTTGAAGTAGAGATGCTGTTTCAACACCTGCGAAGCTTGCGCAAACAGCTTGCCGACGAGCAAGGGCTGGCTCCATACATGGTGTTTGCCGATTCTAGCTTGAAGTTGATGGCGATGCAGCAACCCCATACCCTAGCTGAATTTGGCAGAATTTCTGGAGTCGGTAGTCACAAACTCACCCAGTATGGCGAGCGATTTGTGGCAGAAATTCAAGCTTACTGTCAGCAACAGAGGCTAGAAATTCCAACAAAGGACCTAGCCCCCGTCCGTACTTCACCCTCACACACGCAATCTCTCACCCTACAGCTCCACCAGCAAGGGCTGACTGTTGCAGAAATTGCCCAAAAACGCGGTTTCGGCCCCAGCACTATCATCAGTCACTTGATTGAGCTGATTGAAATGAGTCAGCCCGTCGATCTGATGCATCTGGTTCCGCCAGAGCGTCAATTAGTGATTACGCAGGCTATCCAGGCTGTTGCTTCTGACTCGCTTAAAGGTATCTACGAACATTTAAAAGAACGCTATACCTACGACGAAATTAGACTGGTGCGGGCATGGTGGCGGCGACAGAAGCAGTGAGAGGTAGTACCTTTAAGCTCTAGCGACGAAATAAACTCCCCAAGTGTTGAATCCAGGTTCGTGGTTAGTCATCCACTCGTGACTTTCTACGTACTCCAGCCCCGATTGGGCACATAAAAATTCGATCTCCGGTTTGAATAAGTACCGCATTTTGTGGACTTCTTGGAGTTCTTCAACTGCGCCAGTGTTTTTTTGCCGAATGAAAACCTGATAGTTAACATCAACTAAATTTTCATTTGGATAGATTACCGGCTCGGCGATTCGGGTGACGGCAATCTCTTCGTCCTCCAGACGCTTCACTCGTACTGTTGGGCGATCGCTCAGAACTGCCGGTCCGTACCAACAATCAAAAATAAAGACTCCACCAGGCTTAAGATGAGCTTTGGCTGTAGCAAACGCTGCCCGTAAGTCCTCATTTGTCGTCTGATAGCTCATCACGTGGAACAGTGATAGCACAGCGTCAAACTGCTTGTCCAAGCGGACTGTCCGGACATCCCCTGGCGAAAATTCTAGCCTTGACACGAGTTCCACTGGCAACTGGGACAGACGTTCAGTCGCTCGCTGTAGCATCTCCTGGCTGAAATCCACACCATGCAGTCGGTATCCAGCCTTGGCTAACAGCAGTGCATGCATTCCGGTCCCACACCCTAGTTCTAAAATGGAATTTGCACTAGGGGCATAGGTCTGCACCAATTTTTGCAAAAATTGCGCTTCCCCGACGTAGTCTTTATCGCGGTACAACAAGTCGTAATAATGGGCATAGTTGCCAAATACGCTCATCTCATCACCTCGTGCAGGGTATGGGCAACCTGCTCCATTTGCTCATCGGTTAAAGCCATGCCGCTAGGAACATAGAAACCACGACGGGCAATTCTCTCTGCTACTGGGCAAGACTCTCCGGCAAACAAACCCATTTTTTGCAATATGGGCTGCTCGTGCATTGGCCAAAAGAAGGGACGAGTCCCAATTTGGGCAGCGCGTAATCGCTGCATAGCTTCTGCCGCATCAAATGGCACTTCATCTTGCAATACCACGCCGTATACCCAGTAAATGTTTTCGGCATAGTCAGTCTGTGGTGCTGGTAGCTGTAATCCAGGTATACCCGATAGCAGCTCTGTGTAACGTCGGCCCATGTGACGTTTCCGCAGCACAAATTCGTCTAACCGCTCCAACTGCGCTACACCGAGAGCAGCCTGTAAATTACTCATCCGCAGATTCCAACCCAATTCCTCATGAACAAAGCGTTTCTGAGGTTGAAAGCACAGATTTCTCAGAGAACAGCAGCGTTCTGCCAAGTTGTCATCGTTGGTAACGAGCATACCGCCCTCACCTGTAGTGATGTGCTTGTTGGGGTAAAAGCTAAAGGTGCTAATGTCACCAAAACTGCCGCAAGGCTGGCCTTTGTAAGTTTGGCCATGCATCTCGGCGGCATCTTCAATGATTTGCAGCTCATACTTCGCCGCCAAGGCAATTATCGGTGCCATATCTACAGGCAATCCATAGATATGTACGACCATTATCGCTTTCGTCTGCGGCGTGATTTTTGCCTCAATCAGGCTCACGTCCATGTTCCAAGTGTGGAGATCGCAGTCCACTACCACAGGTACAGCTCCAGCCCGAACAATCGCCGCAGCACAGGAAATAATGGTGAAAGTAGGCAGGATCACTTCATCACCAGCGCCAATGCCCAGAGCTACGATGGCAGCATCAAGCGCCATTGAACCATTATTTACAGCAATGCCGTACCTGCGTCCTACCCGTGCAGCAAATTGCTCCTCAAACTGTTTGACAAATGGTCCTTCGGAGGAAATCCAGCCAGTGTCAATGCACTGACTCAAATATTGCTTTTCATTCCCATTCAGCAGTGGCTCGTTGACTGGAATAGGATTGCTCATAAATTTCGTTTCCAACTGCTTCAATTACCTGTAGATGACGACTCCACCCTAACCGAAGGTTGACCAAAATTAGCTCATCAGAATGGGGTCGCTCTCATGCTCAATTCTTTCTACAGCGCCACCAACCTTCGCTTGCGCTCCACCAATTCCGACAAATCGGGTTTTATCCTGTTCGCCGACGTAGGGACCTTGCTTCACTTCAATCATCTCAACCTCCGCCAGTACCTCAAACCCATGCCCACCTTCGATTAGAAGGATGACATCCCCAGATTCTAGGACGCGGCTTTCCAGATACTGCTGCTGGTCATCATAAAAATCTACTCGCAATCTCCCCTGTTTAATAATCAGCACTTCCTGGGTGTAGTGTACTTTGCGTAGTACTGGATTGTGGACATGGGGTGGAATAACTTTCCCAGTCGGATGGTGCATGTAAGCCAACTGCTGAGAAAGGTCATTTGGAGTAAAAAAGTGAACTCCTGGCTGGTTGAAATTGCGGGAGACAATTAGGGCAAGTAGTTTGCCTCGATCAATAATGTGTTCAATCATTAAGTTCTCCATGAAATACACATAATGCACACGTTGTTCTAAAGCTTACTCGGCAAGCTTAACTCAACCGTTACTTCTAATGTTTACTAGGCGCTAGCAAGTGTTCGCTTCAACTTCATTAGTAATTAAATATACGCCAGATTAAAATAACCATCGTTAAAACCAGGTTATCTCAGGTTAATTTCTGGTAAAGCAAGTAAAAATTTGACGTAGATCAAGTAAAAACACTGAAAGCACTGCTGTCCAAAGTCGTACTCAGAATAAAACAATAAAGTAGCTAGAGTATGGACCGATTCGCTCATACCCCCACAAATGTAGTGTATTTTTTATGGAATACCACAGACAGACACAAGCAATTCTGTCCCTCTAATTCAACATCTGGTCCCTGGGGGGATAGCTTGGAAACATAATAAATTCTTTGTAATCACCCATTTAAGAGCATGTTGCAACGTCCTGCCGCTGACATATCCCTGCATCTGACTGAGCGAGAGCGCGCTAACTTGAAGCGTCTAGTTGATTACTCCTCAATTCAGTCCCTGCCAGAAGTTTGGCCTCTAGCACAGCAGCACTTTGGTGAGACGATCGCCCTTAAAGACCCCCACGTTAAACCAGAGGTGACAATTAGCTATACGCAACTCGTCCAGCAAATTCAGCAGTTTGCCGCTGGGTTGCAGGCGTTAGGAGTGCAGCCCGACGCTAGCGACGCTGGGATGCCGCCGCGCGTTGCCCTATTTGCCGACAACAGCCCTCGCTGGATGATTGCCGACCAAGGTATTATGACTGCCGGAGCAGCCGACGTGGTGCGTAGCTCTCAGGCAGAGCGGGAAGAGCTGCTATTTATTCTAGAGAACAGCGGCAGCACAGCTTTAGTAGTAGAAGACCGTAAGACGCTGAAAAAACTGCGTGATCGCCTGACCAACCTGCCAATTGGGCTGGTAATCTTGCTCTCGGATGAAGAACCAGACGCATCAGATCTGAAGGTACTGAACTTCAAAACTCTTTTAGCGGTTGGGTTAAACCACTCTCCACAGGCTCCTACCCAAAACCGAGACACACTTGCCACCCTGATGTATACATCTGGAACGAGTGGCAAACCCAAGGGCGTGATGCTGACTCATGGCAACCTGCTGTATCAAATTACAACTTTTGGGGCAATTGTGCCGCCGCAACCGGGCGATCGCGTCCTCAGCATTCTTCCTAGTTGGCATGCATACGAACGCACCGTTGAGTACTACATCCTCTCCCAAGGCTGTACACAAATTTACACCAACATCCGCCACTTTAAACAGGACTTACAGGAATTCAAACCCCATCTCATGGTTGCCGTTCCTCGGCTTTGGGAATCCGTTTATGAGGGTGTGCAAAAGCAGTTCCGCCAACAATCCGCCAGCAAGCAAAAGCTCGTGAACTTCCTGCTCGCGAACAGTCAGCGCTACATAAAGGCCAGGAGAATTGTACAGGAATTAACCCTCACGTCACAACGACCCACTCTGCCGCAGCGACTGCTCGCAGGCATGCAGGCGATCGCCTTGTGGCCTCTGCATGCTCTGGGCCAACAGTTAGTCTATAAAAAGGTCCTTGAGGCGACTGGTGGTCAGATGAAATACGCGATCACTGGCGGTGGCTCCTTGGCAATGCACCTGGACAACTTTTTTGAAATCATTGGCTTTAGCATTCTGATGGGCTATGGTCTAACGGAAACTTCCCCTGTCACCAATGTCCGTCGCCCTTGGCGCAATTTACGTGGTTCATCCGGACAACCGATTCCAGGAACAGAGATCCGGATTGTCGATCTCGAAACCCGTCAACCTCTGCCTGTAGGTCAGCGCGGCTTGGTCCTGGTACGAGGTCCCCAAGTTATGCAGGGCTATCTAGATGCTGAAGCGACGGCTCAAGTCATTGACTCTGAGGGTTGGTTTAATACGGGCGATTTAGGCTGGGTCACGCCGGAAAACGATTTAGTCTTGACGGGACGAGCCAAGGATACGATTGTGTTAACAAACGGCGAAAATATTGAGCCTCAGCCAATTGAGGATGCCTGTATGCGCAGTCCATACATCGACCAGATTATGGTGGTAGGACAGGACCAGCGATCGCTCGGAGCCTTAATCGTTCCCAATCTGGAAGCTTTACAGAAAGTTTGGAGTTCGGAGTTCGGGGTGCGGAGTTCGGAGTTGGGAGTTCGGAGTTTGGAAGAGAGGAGTGAGGAAATAGAAGTTGCAAAAATTGACCTTGGGAGTAAAATTATTCAGGACTTATTCCGGCAGGAATTAAATCGGGAAGTGCAAAACCGTCCTGGCTACCGTCCGGATGACCGAATTGGTCCATTTCAGCTGATCTTAGAGCCATTTTCAATTGAAAATGGCATGATGACACAAACGCTGAAAATTCGGCGAGCCGTTGTGATGGAACGCTATCACGATATCATTAACGGGATATTTGCCTAATTTAACCAGGCGAGGATAGGGGGAGGCAAAGTCATACTAGGGAAGTTGCAGGGAAAGATTCCCTTAACTCCCTCCCCCAACTCGCTTCTCAAACTCAAAGTGCGAACAAGAACAGCTTATGGATGTCTCCAAACCCCAAATGCTCCTGAAGCGAGCTGTTAATATTAGGGCCGTTGTCACTTCCCGCTGGAAGGAGGAAACTCAACAACAATTCCAAGCTCAAATCAACCAGATCGACCAACAGCTACAGCAGCTGGACATGCAAGGGCAGCGGGCGATCGCCGAAATTCAAAAGCAGAGCCTACAGCCTCCTGGTCCCCAAACCCTGCAACAGATTGACAATATTCAACTCCAGGTCAATGAGAAGAAAAGTGAACTCCTAGAGCAGAAAAACCAGAGTTTGCAGAACCTCCAGCAGGTCCAGATGCTTGACCTTGACCAAGAAGTCAACATGCTGCAAATGGAAGGCTTCTTCAATGTTCAGACAGGCGATAACCTGATCAGCAAAATGCAGGTGGAAATTCTACTGCGCGATGGCATCGTTGAAGAGATTCGCGGCGACATCTAATATCAATTTCGATTTGTACAGTTATTCTATGTATAGCGGGCTACAGGTAGGCTAAGTAGGTTAGAAACTGTAGCAATCCTTGATCGGTTGTAAAAACCCTGTAGAGGCGTTACATGTAGCGTCTCTACAGCAGACTCCAATCGGATTGCTAGACAAACCTTTTTGCCTGAATTCAACCCTTAACTCAAAATCCATCATTATGATTCACGAAGTATTTATGCCCGCTCTTAGTTCCACCATGACCGAGGGCAAGATTGTTTCTTGGGTCAAATCACCCGGCGATAAGGTGGAAAAAGGCGAAACGGTGGTGGTTGTCGAATCCGACAAGGCAGATATGGACGTGGAGACCTTTCACGAAGGCTTTATCGCCACTATCCTCGTTCCAGCCGGTGGGACTGCTCCTGTTGGGGCTTCAATTGCCTTGGTAGCAGAAACGGAAGCTGAAATAGAGACAGCCCAGCAACAATCTTCTGGGGGCGCTGCCGAATCCAGTTCAGTAGACTCTACGACATCTCCAGGACAGCTAGCGGACATTGCAGCCACGGTCGAGTCTGCCTCAGCCAATACTGAAACAGATGATGTTAACGGTGCGAGTCGCCGTGACGGACGGGTTATTGTTTCTCCCCGTGCCCGGAAATTAGCGAAGGAAATGAAAGTCGATCTCAACACCCTTCATGGAAGTGGTCCCTACGGTCGAATTGTGGCAGAGGATGTTGAAGCAGCAGTGAAGCCGCGATCGCCCGACAGCATAGCTGTCCCAGAGCCACCCGCCCCCCTACCATTGGCACCGACAGTAAAGTCAGCTCCCCGTTCAGTCCCCAGTCCAGTCCCCAGTCCAACCCCCGTTACTGCTGGTGTAGAAATCACAAGTAGTGCGCCCGTACCTCTGAATACCCTGCAAAATGCAGTGGTGCGGAACATGGTGGCTAGCCTACAGGTGCCAACCTTCCATGTCGGCTACACAATTACGACTGATGGTTTGGACAAACTCTACAAGCAGATCAAGTCCAAGGGCGTCACCATGACTGCTTTACTGGCTAAGGCTGTGGCAGTGACGTTACAGCGACATCCCCTAGTGAACGCTAGCTACTCAGACCAGGGAATTCAGTATCGTACTGCCGTTAATATTGCTGTGGCAGTGGCAATGGAGGATGGCGGACTGATCACGCCAGTGCTACAGAATGCAGACCAGACAGATATCTATTCTCTATCGCGCAACTGGAAGGCGTTGGTAGAACGTGCTAGAGCCAAGCAGTTACAGCCGGACGAGTACAGCAGTGGAACATTTACTCTGTCAAACTTAGGTATGTTTGGCGTGGACAGATTTGATGCCATTTTGCCGCCAGGGCAGGGGTCAATCCTGGCGATCGGGGCTTCTCAACCTCAAGTTGTCGCCACAGCAGATGGCTTAATGGGCGTGCGGCAACAGATGCAGGTCAATATAACTTGTGATCATCGAATCATCTATGGTGCCACTGCCGCCGCTTTTCTACAGGATCTAGCCAAGTTAATTGAGACGAACGCCCAGGCTTTGACACTGTGACATGGGGCATGGGGCATATAAGAGTAATGGGTTAGACTATGACTTGGTATTAGTTTGGGGCTTGGAGTTTTAAAGCTTCAATTCTGTTTTCTCTGCAAAACCCTCATCGTCTTAAGCTTGTCAGGTTGTGACTCAAGAGACCTTATATCTCATGCCCCATGCCCTCTACCCCAAAATCAAAACATTTTCCGAAATTTATCGCTAACGAGCTGAATATGTAAGTATCCCAAACTGCATCAGGGGTGCGCTATGCCTTACAAGTTTAAGCTCTTATCTATTGACGGCGGTGGCGTTCGAGGAATTATTCCGGCAATAATCCTCGCCGAAATTGAGAAGCGCACGGGAAGACGAATTTGCCAACTGTTCGATCTGATTGCTGGTACCTCAACTGGAGGTATCCTGACTCTCGGCCTTACGAAGCCCAATCCGGACCGTCCGCATGAGCCTGACTACACAGCTAAAAAGCTGATCGATCTGTATCAGCAATGTGGGTCGGAGGTATTCTACGAGCCACCTCTTGAGATCTTGGCTGGTAACCTCGACGATTTAACCCGACCAAAGTACTCTTCAGACCACAAGGAGAGGGTATTGACAAAATATTTTACAGATACGTCTAGCTGGGCAAGCGATCCTGTCGCAACTCCGATTGAGAAAGCACTAACAGAGGTTTTCATCACCAGCTACGATATTGAGCTGCGCCGACCTGTTTTCTTTACCAGCAGGCCAGAAAAACAAGAAACGGAGTCTAAAAGCTTTCGAAAGGTATGTACCAACTTCACCATGAAGGATGCGGCAATGGCGACTTCTGCCGCCCCGACTTATTTTAAGCCGCACCGGATTCCAACAACTCAGACGGAAAGTGGTTTTTATACACTCGTTGATGGCGGCGTCTTTGCCAACAATCCGACCTCATTGGCACTTATGGAAGCCATAATTGACTCTAAAAAACGTCAAGAGATCAAAAAACAGCCAGAGCCAACAGACATCCTAGGCTTAGACAACATTTTAGTCGTCTCGTTAGGTACTGGCTCCCTGACTCATAAATACCCCTACGATCACGCTCGAAATTGGGGGCTCGTTGGTTGGGTACGACCGCTGCTAAACATTACCCTTGATGGCTCAAGTGAATCAGTTGCTGTGCAGTTGGAACAGCTGCTGCCGAAGGCACAGAATCAACCTTCACAGTACTATCGTTTTCAAGCATTCTTGAGTAGCCGGAATGAGGCGATGGACATCGCGACTCCAGAAAACATTGAGGAGCTACAAAAAGTGGCACACCTGATTTTGGGAGAAAAAAACAGGGAGTTGGATGAGCTGTGTCAACAGCTGCTTGAGCCGTCTCCACCCTAGCTGAAACGCTATGCACATTTGAATCTGGCACAATCTGTGCCAGTTCTAAGAGCGGATGACCAGACAATAGCAAACGAGATCGCCTTCTATACTATGGGAGGACTGTATCAAAAACATCAGAAAAAAATTATGCAATCTCCTAGTATCCTCTCCGCTTGGCAAAGATTGAAAAATCGGGAAATCGGCTGCGAAGAGGCCCTGAAACTTCTAGTGGATGACGAAGGAGTTGTTAACCAGTCTTTGCTCGACCGGGAAGTCAGCTCCAGATTTTTGCGGCACTTCACTGACAGAAGTACCCTGCCGCCAGCAATTCCCTTGCTACTCTGGCGTGGCTGCTACTACCTGGGTAGCCCGGTTACACCATCTCCAGATAGCTTACGGGATCTGAAGGACCGGACATTCAGCGACATCCAGATCATTCCGATCGCCGACAAAAGCTACCGTTCCTGGTTTCACACCCAAAACATCAACCTCAACCGCATCAGTTCTGCTCCTTTGATCAATCCGCTGACAGGCGAGCTAGAGCAGGAGAACATCAGTGAGACTACCGATCTCTACCTGTCCAAAGCTGCTGACCAAATCGGTCGCATCAAAACCCTGCTGTCTGGTGCCTTACGCAACCGTGCCAGCGACATCCACATGGAACCGATGATTGAGGGCTTACGTATCCGCTATCGGATCGACGGCGTGCTGCGCGACATCACCACCCTGCCCCTGGAACTGAGTCGGCGGGTAATTGTCGCCCTTAAGGTGATGTCCGACATGGATATCTCCGAAAACCGTCGCCCCCAAGATGGCCGGATTGGCGAGCAATACGCCTCTGGGGAAGAAGCGGAACTCGGCATGGATATGCGGGTAAGTACTCTGCC
>CAXUIV010000076.1:0-11706 GCA_964250875.1 uncultured bacterium | reverse complement strand
CCCGTCGGATAATTTGGGCGCGGATGCCGTCCCACTTCCACTCTGCTTGCCAACGGGAAAATTCCTCCTGAAAACGTTCTATTTCTAATGAGGAAGCGAGAAAGAATGGGTAAGGTCTGCTGGGTGAGCTATTCTCGCTTTCAAGTTGAGTGAGTTGATTGTAAAACTCTACAGTAGGTTCAAAGCCCATCAAGCGATGAGCTAGAAGCGATTCAGCAATATTGTATTCAACTGCAAATGCTTTGGTGATCAGTTTTTCCGATACCCCAACCCTAAAAGCTCCAGTCAGAACTTTATTCAACACAAAGACTTCAAATGGACTGAGCGATGACCACCACGAGACTATCAGGTCTTTAACTCCCTCAGAATCAACTTCTTTAACCTGCGGAATGATTACCTCCATCCACTGATGCAGAGGGATTGTGGGAGCTGTTTGCGCCTCAAACGGTGTATCCTGTAACAGCAGTGAAATAACTTCTGCTGAGTCCCCAACCTGAGCGTAGCAATCCTCAAACAACCATTCGGGAATGGCTGAAATTTGCAGGAAAACGTCTCGCAATACCCTGGAGGTAATCAACCTCTTCCGCGTTTTTCCCAAAAGCAGATAGAGTGCCCATACCGCGTTTTCGGGTTGTTCATCTCGAAGATAGCTTTGTAATGCACTAACTTTTTTATTCGTGGAAGTTGTAGCATCAAGCTGTTGAAACAGTAGCGCAAACCGCTTCATTAAATATCTCCCTCACCCTCAAATAATGTTGCCAAGGGCAGGGCATTTAGCCCATATGTCTCCCGCAAATATTGAGGCAGAACTTCAGTTTGCCCGTGAGTGACATATACTGTCTTAGCTCCAGTTTGGAGGGTGGTATCGATTAATCCTTGCCAGTCCGCATGATCGGAGAGTACGAAACCTTGCTCGTAACCCCGTCGGCGTCGTGCGCCTCGAACTGCCATCCAACCAGACGCAAAAGCAGTTTGTGGCTGCAAAAAGCGCTTCATCCACGTTGATCTGTGGGCAGAAGGCGGAGCGAGAACCAAATCGCCTTTAAACTGGTACCCGCGTGGCATCTCGGAGGCTGGAATTGTCTCCACCATTTTCACGCCGCCTTGCCTGTAGATTTGGGTCAATACATGTACGGCTCCGTGGACGTATACTGGTTTGTCAGTGAACTTGCTGAGTTCGCCCAATATCCTCTGGGCTTTACCAAAGGCATAGCAAAACAGCAGCGATGGTCTTTCTAAGTCGCTCTGCCACCACTCGTAAATCCCCCTACACGTCGCCTCACCCGTGTCCCAGCGGTAGATAGGTAGACCAAACGTAGCTTCGGTGATGAAGGTATCGCAGGGTATGACCTCAAACGGGGCACAAGTCGGATCGTCACCCCGTTTGTAGTCGCCTGAGATCGCCCAAACCTCATCACCGCATTCAACCCGGATTTGAGCTGAACCAAGGACATGTCCGGCAGGATGAAAGGATACCCAGGTGTTCCCTAACTTCAGCTTCTGTCCGTACTCAACTCCTTGCAGATCGATTTGCTCCCCCAGACGCCTCCTCAAAATCCCCTCGGATACTTCTGTTGCAATGTACTGCGCTGAACCAGAACGGGCATGGTCTGAATGCGCATGGGTGATGCAGGCAAGCTCTACAGGTCGCCAAGGGTCGATGAAGAAGCCGCCCTGTTCGCAGTAAAGACCTTCTTGCCGAACCGTAATCAATGCCATGTTTTTTAATGCAGTCTAATGCAAGAAAGTTGATTTGTAGTAGTAATGCTACTCAAACCTCATACAGTCCAATCGCCACCAGTATTCCTGTTTGAATCCGCTGTAAAGAGCGATCGCTAACTTGACCATAAGGTCCTTGTTCCAGATAAATCTGGCGTATAGCAGAAACATTGTCACACATAGCAATCGAGTCTGTCTCCAATCCCCCTTCACCCGCATAAATCAGAACTCTAGTTGAATTTTCGCCGCCCGTTTGATCACTGGTAAAGGGAACCACGATCACAGAACCGCTTAACTCATTACGGATATTCAAAGAAACTACAACAACAGGACGTTTTTTAGTATCTCCAAGTTGGCGTAATGCTCTAGAGAGGTAGATTGCACCTTGGCGAGGGTAGCCTTGATGAGAATTGTTTGCAGTCATTCAGATTAAAAGCCTTCAGAACTCCAGGCTTCATCTAGCTGTCCCTCGACAAACTCCAGCCACTCTTGTTCAACCGCAATATCTGCCTGACTGCGATTTTGGTAGAACTTCCGGAGTTGGTCTTCAATCTGCTTGGCATACCATAGCCGCAGTCCCTCCTCAATCGCCTGACTGCGATTTTGCGTCAGCTTATCGATCTCATCTACCAATTTGGCATCAATAGTGACAGAGAAACGCCGTTTAGCTGTAGAAGTATTAGACACCACATTTACCAACCGCTATCACATTTATAGTAACACTAAAAGTGTGAAGCTAAAAATAGCCAAATTCCAATGAGAAGCCGGACTCAGCCGTGGTTACAAAAGTTAAGGTTAACAAGTTACAGTAACTTGGGTTATGATGACTTTAGATATGACTCCCATTAATTAATGAACCTAGAAGAAGCGATCGCAGCGATAGATGCAGCAGTCTTGGCTAAAACAGGAAGACACCTGAGCAATGTCGAAACCATTTTGCTGCAAGGGGCTGGGCAAGGTAAGACTTACGAGCAGATAGCTGATACTTGCAAGTATAGTTTGATGTACCTGAAGCAAGCTGCTGGCCCCAAGGTGTGGAAGCTCCTGTCAGAAGCATTAGGTATTGAAGTTAGTAAAACGAATTTCCGGGCAGTTCTAGAGCAGCAATGGCGCTTTGACGGTGTTCCTGCAACAGACGTGAGCAACCGTAAGCCAATTCAGGAGGGACGTCCTCAATTGAAGCCATCGGATGTAGCAACCAGCGTGCCGAAACACGAAGAAGTGAGTGCCAGTACAGAACAGCAACAAGATTGGGGTGAGGCACCGGATGTTTCCATTTTCTACGGACGCACTCAGGAACTAGCCACGCTAGAGGAGTGGATTGTGCAGGATCGCTGCCGACTTGTAACCATTGTTGGTATGGGGGGAATTGGTAAAACAACTCTGGCTGTCCGCTGCGCCCAACAAATTCAGGCTGAGTTTGAATCTGTGGTTTGGCGATCGCTCCGCCATGCCCCAACTCTCCAAGAAACCCTCGCCGAAATTATCCAATCCTTGTCCCATCAGCAGACGCGCTCATCAGCAGTGGATGCAACGCAAGTCATCGACTATCTACAACAGCATCGCTGTCTGCTGGTGTTAGATGACGTGGAAACAATTTTGCAGCGTGGAGAGCTAGCTGGGCACTATCGTCAGGAGTACGAGGGTTACAAAGATTTCCTGAGACGAATCGTTGAGACATCTCACCCAAGTTGCTTGGTACTGACGAGTTTAGAAAAACCGAGAGAAATTGCTGCATTAGAAGGCAAAACCCTACCAGTCCGCTCCTTACAATTGACTGGTTTGAAGGAAGCAGCACAAGAGATTTTCAAAGAGAAAAACTTATTGGAACCGAGTAAGTGGGGAGAGCTAATTCAACTTTACAGAGGCAACCCGTTAGCCTTAAAGATAGTTGCTACAACTATTCAAGAGCTGTTTGGTGGCAAGGTTGGTGAGTTTCTCAGACAGAATACGATCGTATTTGGCGACCTTCGGGATATTTTAGACGAGCAGTTTGAGCGACTGTCAGAATTAGAAACAGAAATTTTGTACTGGCTAGCAACCGAATGCCAGCCCGTCTCACTGACAAAGATCCGAGCAGACATTTTATCTCCTGTGTCGCCCTCAGAGGTGATCGAGACGCTGGAGTCACTGCTGCGACGGGCATTGATTGCTCGGAGTGCCGTAGGAAGCGAAGTTCTGTTTACGCTCCAGCAGCCAGTGATAAAGGAGTATGTTATCGATCAATTTGTTAAACAGGTTTGTACAGAAATTCGAGGTATTTGCAGAAGTCATAAGCTGGAACTTGAGCTGTTAAGAAATCACGTTTTAGTCAACACGCGATCGCCAGACGAAGCTATAAAGACACTGCAAGTCCGCCTCATTCTCACCCCAGTCAAGGATAGGCTATGTACAATTTTTAGAGACGAAAGCCTAATGGTAGAGCAGCTAACCAAAGTTCTCTCGCTACTGCAAGGCAAATCGCCGCTAGCTATCGGCTATGCCCGCGAAAATCTGCAAACTTTGCTCTCGGAAGTAGAAGCAGATTTAAGCCGCGATCTGTCCTACAGCTCGTGAAGAAGCACGATTTCGGCATTCTCTGCGTTCTCTGCGCCTCAGCGGTTCGTCAACTCAAATTTCTTAAGTTTTGTAAAGAAATAGACATCCTTCTAGATTCAGACTGACAAACCTACAGAGTTTTACATTCTCTGCCCTCACTGTAAAAGATAAAGGGAATCTATACTTTATGAAGCTGGAAGCTATAGCAGAGAGTGATCGCGAGCTAAGGGTGCCAAAGCATGAGCTACTGTATCAATCCTAAGTGCAAACAGCGCCAAAATCCTGACGAACTGGACAAGTGCCAAGCCTGTGACTCCAGCTTGATCATCAATGAGCGCTATCGACTCGTCAGGCCACTGCGTGAACTCAGCGGAGGACACCCTACCGAGGTTTTTGAGGTCGATTACTTGGGAACGCCGAAAGTTCTGAAGGTATTACCAGGTCATCGTCAAAAATTGGTCGAACTGTTTCAGCGGGAAGCACAGGTGTTGCAGCGGCTGAGGCATCCGGGAATTCTTACTGTAGATACTTACTTCATTCTTTCACTCAGCAACGGTAATGAGCTGCACTGCTTGGTGATGGAGAAAATTGAAGGGCAAGACTTGAGGCAGTGGTTAGGAGAGAATGGTCCCATCTCAGAAGCGCTGGCAATTGACTGGCTGCAACAGCTGGCAACCATTCTAGCTCAGGTGCATCGAGAACAACTGCTGCATCGGGATATCAAACCCTCCAATATTATGCGTCGTCCCAGCGGACAACTGGTGTTGATTGACTTTGGCACAGTGAGGGAACTCACACCGACTTATGTCGAGAAACTGCAAGGGCAAGACATCACGCGAGTTTACTCTCCTGGGTATACCGCATCAGAGCAATGCGATGGCCAAGCCGTAGCCCAATCGGATTTTTTTGCTTTGGGACGCACCTTTGTTCATCTACTCACAAACACCTACCCTGATGACTTGCCTAAAGATCCTCAAACGAATCATCTGGAGTGGCGACAAGCAGCACATGTCACGGAATCATTAGTAAATTTAATAAACGATCTGATGGCACCGTTGCCGCAAAATCGGCCTCAAAACACGCAGGTGATTTTGGACCGCTTGGTTGCAGTTACACGTACCGATGCAGCTTTGTCAACGAGCCAGAATTCTATAACGGTGACAACGGAGGACTCTGAACGCAGCATTTCCTTACCGTACCGCCGCCCTACGCACTTGCAGCGCCTACGCACAGTGCTGCTGACGAGTGTGGCGATCGCCTCTTTGGTAACGGGAGTACGATATGGAGGAATGCTTCAGCCGCTAGAGCTACAAGCCTACGATCAGATGCTGCTGCTACGGCCAGAGGAAGGGGCAGATCCGCGCCTGTTGGTCATTACAATTACAGAGGCAGATATTTGGACTCAGAAGCAGAGAAAAGGGTCGCTATCGGATCGTGCTTTGGCACAACTTTTAGCGAAACTGGAACAGGATCGACCCCGTGCTATTGGCTTGGACATTTATCGCGATTTTCCAGTAGATCCTGCTTATCGGGCTTTAGCAACTCGTCTGCGGCAAAATGAACACTTTATTGCCGTGTGCAAAGACCGCGATCCTGCATCAGACCCTGAAGGGGTTCCACCCCCACCAGAAATTCCACCAGAACGCTTAGGCTTTAGCGACTTGGTGGATGATCTTGACGGTATTCTCCGTCGCCAGTTCCTATTTCTGACGCCAGATCCTGCTTCTCCTTGTCCGGCATCCTACTCCCTTAGTATGATGCTCGCCTTTCATTACCTGGCTGCCGAGGGCATCTTACCCAAATTCACTTCTGACGGCAATTTGCAGCTTGGTAACGTAGTGCTTCAGCGGCTGAAAGCTCATAGTGGTGGCTACCAAAAAGTAGACGCCGGAGGTAACCAAGTGCTGCTCAATTACCGTTCCAACCCACCGCAAAAGATTGCGGCACAGGTCACTCTCACCCAAATTCTGAATAATCAAGTCAACCCTAGGTTTGTGCGGGACCGAGTTGTCCTGATTGGCGCTACCGGCACAACCGCTGGTGACTATTGGTCTACGCCCTATGGTGCTGGGCCTGATCAAAAAGTATCAGGCGTATTTATGCAGGCGCAGATGGTGAGTCAGATTCTCAGTGCAGTTCTGGATCGGCGACCATTATTATGGGTTTGGCCTGTTTGCGGTGATGTCCTCTGGATCTGGGGGTGGTCTGCGGCGGGAGGTGTTATCGCTTGCTACTTTCGGTCGCGGCTGCGTCTGGGACTAGCGGGAGCAACGGCGCTGGGAATTTTATTCGGGTTATGCTTTAGCTTATTCCTCAATGGTGTTTGGGTACCGTTCGTGCCATCGGCGATCGCGTTGGTGGCGACGGCGGGTAGTGTGAGGGTATGTGCCGCGTTTCAAGCTAGAGACAAGACATAATATAAACAACCGGACTTGCAATTATGACTTGGGTCAATTCCTCCCGTTCGATGCAGATTGCATTAGGACTCATAGCGTTTGTAGTTATCATTGACCTACCGGAAATACAGGCGCAGCCCGCTACAGCCGTCTCAGACGTGCGCTTCATTCCACCACAGCCGCCAGACCAAGGGGCACCAAGCGGTAGACGCCGAGGCGCGGCAAGCCGCTGTCATGGCTGCAATTTACCGCTTACGGCTTTGGTGCCTGGAGATCAGGAGCGAGCGCCTCTGACATTGACAGTAGATGACCATCCTACCTTTTGGTTTTACGTTCCTCAAGTGCTGACGTCGGAACTAACCGGGGAGTTTGTCTTACAGGACACCGCTGATAACAACATCTATAGGACCACTGTTACGACCTCTGGCGTTTCAGAGGATGTGGTCGGCATTACTCT
This sequence comes from uncultured bacterium, assembly GCA_964250875.1. Lineage (GTDB taxonomy): Bacteria > Cyanobacteriota > Cyanobacteriia > Cyanobacteriales > Chroococcidiopsidaceae > CAXUIV01. Next base: position 4,596 of record CAXUIV010000076.1, on the reverse strand, counting down.
GCCACAGAAGATGAAACCACTGGAGACTGGCAAGCAGTATCGCTGGACTTTCTGGATTCACTCTGACCCAAAAGCTTCATCTGGATATGTTGCGGTGGACGGGCTAGTACAACGAGTAGTCCCAAATCCTCAATTGCTGAATCAGTTAAAGCAAGCAACTCCACAACAACGTCCTGCCCTTTATGCTGCTAACGGCATTTGGTGTGACGCCCTGACGACTCTAGCCGAGTTGCGTCGCCAGAACCCGCAAGATGCTACGCTAACCGCTGAGTTCGTTAGCTTGTTGCACTCCGTCGGCTTGGACGATGTTGCAACTGAGATGGGAACTGAATTTAAGAACGTCCGACAACCCTCTAATGCCCTACAGCGACTTCAGCCTTAGAACCAAGGAAGACTAATCCAAAATCCAAAATTGGATTAGAGCCAATTCCCCACTAAGACATATGATGCCCAATAAACTGGATGTCTGTAATTGGGATCTTTTAAGAGAGTGAGTTGCGCTCGACGCAGGGCTTCTGCTTTTGTCCCAGGGGTTTTCGCGAGTTCTCGATAGAACTGGCCAAGAAGTAGGGCACCAGACTCATCGTTGATGTTCCATAACGAAGCAATGGTACTGCGTGCCCCTGACCGCACGGCGACTCCAGCCAGTCCCAAGGCTGCCCGTTTATCACCAGCCGCTGTCTGGCAGGCACTGAGAACCAGTAATTCGATCGCACTAGGCTGGTTTTGTCTCAGCTGAAGCAGACGGCTCAAGTCATTGACTTTAATACGCTGATCCCAGGCAAGAATAAACGTTTCGTCCGGGTCAGAGCTGAACTGGCCATGAGTTGCCAGATGCACCACAGGAAATGGCAGAGATTCGATCTGTTTTTGTAGCGCTGTGCTGGTAAACTGTCGATTGAGCAGAACAACACTAGGGCCACTAGCTTTAATTTGATTTAGTTCCACTGCTACGTTGCTGAGTGCGGAGAAACCCAAGTGGGCCTCGCTCAATCCAGCCGCTAGAGTCCTTAACTTTACCTGCTTTAACGGCTGGGGGTTGAGCAACCGCAAACCAGGAGTCAGAGCAACACTATACTTTTCAACAAGATATTGTTTGCCATCGTAGAGAGCCGCCATGGGGATGTTCCGCAAGGCACCATCTAGCACAAATACGAGAGTTTTGATTTGGCTTTGAGCTAAGTCAGCTTCAGCTGGTCGAATCAACCAGTTATACATCTGTTGAGATTGGGACTTACCCTCTGGATCAGTGTAGGGGAGTTCTAAGCTTTGCCGCAGTTGCTCCGCCGTCGATTCAACTTGGCTTTGAGGTACGCTTGTCGTGTAATGGCGGAGGTTTTGCTGTTGAGGCAGCTTGAGAATGACCTCTAACCGATCTGCCAGAATAATTGGATAGACAAATGCCGCATCAGAATTATCCTTGTCGATGACTTGGTCGAGCGGTATCGTTTGACCAGACAAACAGGCTGACCGAAAGAAGTTGTCTAGTTCTGCTAATTGCAAAGACTCGATAACTTCACGGGCTTGCTTCAGATTGTCTTGACTGGGCTTGGCGGTTGCCTCAGGTTGCAGGAGCAAATTGACGAGTTGCCGATAGACGGGTTCCACGCTTTCTCGAAAAGAAAACTGGATGTCTGGATTAATCGCAACCAAGTCGTTGCGGAGAGATTTGAGGATGCTGACAGCTTCAGTGTAGGCCGCGATCGCCCCTGGAATATCTCCCTTAGCTTTGAGCAAGCGTCCTGACTGCCACTGCCACCGATAGGCAATATCCGGCGCTTCGATTTCCTTGGCTTGCATCAGGGCTTGCCCAGTCAGATCTGTGGCAATGCTCAACTGTTGAGTTTGTTCGTACAGTCCGCCAAGAGTGCCCAAAGCGTAAGATTCGGCTCTCTTGTCTTCTAGGCTTTTGGCTTGTTGAACGGCAGTGGCAAGTAGCTTCGCAATGTCTGTTGTTTGTTGTTTGTTGTTTGTTGTTTGTTGTTTTATACCACTGACCAGTGACAGCCTCATCAAACTCTGGGCAAAGTCAATTCGGGCGTAAATTGCATTATGACTTGGAGGCAGGCTGACAATTTGAGACTGGAGTTGGGGCAACAGAGCTTCTGCTGCTTTCCACTGTTGGGTTTCGAGCAGTAGGTTCAGCTGATTCAGTTGCGCCTGTAGTTTGATGGTTGGAGATGTTGCCGCTTGTTGATAGAACGCTAATGCGGCTTGAGAATGCAGCTGTAGTCGGGCGACGTTACCTAAACTCAACAGGGTAGCAGCGGTTTCTGAGGGCGATCGCAATCTTTGAGCCAGGACTAGGCTTTGCTGCAAGTCCTTCTGAGCATTTTCTAGCTCGCCAACGGCTCGCGAGGCGTTGCCAAGGTGACGTAGTTCAGCAACCTTGATCAGTGAGTCGGGTTGCTTTTGGAGGTTTTGGTCAACTTCCTTTAACGTTGCCAAAGCGCGACGGTATAGTCCTAATGCCTGTAGGGCTTGAGCTTGATTGATCGTACTCAGGGTGACTCCGGCAGGATCGCCTGCTCTATTGTAGGCGTTTGTGGCTTGTTGCCAGGTGGTCAGGGCTGGTTCAGGTTGTCCTAGGGACAATTGCATTCGCCCTCTAGTGTTTAGGATTTGGGCTTGGACTTGGAAGCGGTCTTTATTGCTTGAATTTCGATCTGACTTTAATAAACTTAGACCATTGGCGATCGCTTTGGTCGCCTCTGGCCACATGCCGAGTTGCTGATACGCCAATGACAGATCGCTCAGCGTCATGGCTTGCTTCAGGTAATCTCTTTCATAATATCGGACAGCCTGTTGTAACACCTTGACCGCGTCCGAGTATTGTCCTGCCTCATAGAGCAATTTACCCTGTTCCACAAGGCTGGGTGTTTGAACTGGGGCATCTGACAGCTTGAGGACGGCATTGACAGGGGGAGTAGCCCAAACAGGCAATACCGTGCAAAGCAACGCAGTGAAAAGGGCTAGAAGGGGCAGAAGCCAACTACTGAAGCGCCGAGGGATGCATGGGTGCATGAGTGCGGGAGAGACTTTTGTTGGGCGCGATCGCTGACGTCTAAATCGCATGATTGCTATCTTCATAAGTAAGTGGGCGGAAATAAAGCAAACTATGTTGCGGAATATAAAGTGCTGGTCCTCTACCAATGCCCTATGCCCTATGCCCGACCCTAACAAGTAACTGTTTATTCTCACCGACCTACTTATATGACTATTCGGCCATACCAAAGCATCAATCGTCGTGGAAGTAAGGCAAATGACCGACTGACTAGCTCAGCCAAACTCTAGCTCATCTCATGTTAACCTCTTCTCAACTTAACTCCGTTAATGAATTGAGATATTACCCAGTGGCGATTTGGGGAGCGGCGCGATCGCTATTCTTGACAACTCCACTTGTAATGGTGGTTTTCCAGCAAGAGTAGATTTATTCAGGCTGGGTTGGGAGCTTCGCCCAACTTTACATCAATTTTGTCTTGCTTGTTGCTCCGGACGAAATAATAGGTTAATATTACCTGTATGATCGGCAAGAGTAGAGTCACTTTGTGAACTTAGCTTAGTTAGATTTTCAAGGCTGCCTTGAGAACCTAACTAAGCCTTCATAACCACTCTTGTTGCGGTATCTACCGTAGGCGAAGTTTCTACACTAACTCATCTCCAGGGAGCCAAAGCAAAGACATCACGGGTGCAGTCGGTGGCGACATCAGTGGCACTGTTACCACTACGATTGGTCAACTTCAATCATCTGACGCTCCAGAAGCACCAAAGCTAGCAGACTTGTTAAAGCAATTGCAGACAGCAATTCAGTCTGATGCTAACCTGAACGAAGACGATAAAGTTGAGGCACTAGAGCAAATGAAAGCCTTAGCAATCTGTCAATTTGTGTCAATATGGACAATGATTTTGTGCTATTTTTGGTCGGTGTTAGTGGTCTCGTCCTGTATCTCGTCTTCTCGGCGCTGACTGAAATGGGAACCAAGTTTCCCTGGAGGAGATAGCTGCAGTGGGATGAGTGGAGATGCGTTGTGCCGGTAGCTTCGGTAAGGGGGGTTGGGAGACCAAACTCTGCATGCGCAGGAGACTAGCTATGCCTGCCGGAGTGTTCGGAATGCCTTCTATGAGGAGGGCGCGGCCATGAAATTTAAAATTGCCCTAAAGGGCGATCGCACTGGGCTGAAGGTGGTAGAAAGCATGCCCTCAACTTGGTGCTTGTGGGATGACCCGCCTGCGTGCTGCCAGCGCGGCTGAGAAGCCTTCTTTCAGACGATCTGCTTGATCTAATGCATGGGACGCATCGACTAACTATAAGATTTCGCACACCGAGTGATTAAATAATGATTGCTACTGACTGAGGTGCCAAATGTCCGATCAAAGTGTTCGCGTCGTTGCTCGTATTGTCGCCCGACCTGAAAAAGTAGAGGAGCTGAAGGCGCTTCTGCTCAAGCTGGTAGAGGCAACACGTCAGGAGACAGGTTGTGTCAAGTATGAACTGCTCCAGAACCAAACAGAACCAACAGACTTCACTTTTGTGGAAGAATGGGCTTCTGACAATGCACTCGCTGCTCACATGAAGTCAGCTCACATGGAAACAAT
>CAXUIV010000075.1:0-11791 GCA_964250875.1 uncultured bacterium | reverse complement strand
TAGTTTTGTAAGCGGTTCAGTTGCTGATGCAGACACTGTTGCACAGTTGATGCCCTCTACCTTGATCGCAGTATTTGCCCTAGTCAATTATAGAAACCAAAGAGAACACGGCAAGCTATTCTCTTGTCAACCTACTCTAGTGGACGATGATGAAACTGACGTAGTAACAACGAGTTTGTCACCACGCTGACGGAGCTAAAAGCCATTAACGCGCCAGCAGCAGCTGGGCTGAGAACAAGGGAAAATCCAGGCAACAGCACACCAGCAGCGACAGGAATCCCCAGCAGATTGTAAGCAAATGCCCAAAATAAATTCTGGCAGATTTTGTTGAAAGTGGCACGACTTAGCTGAATTGCCTCCACGACATCAGTCAGGCGATCACGCATTAAAACAATCTGAGCTGTCTCCATCGCTACGTCTGTCCCAGCCTGTAAGGCAATGCCCACATCTGCTTGTGAGAGTGCCGGTGCATCATTAATCCCATCACCCACCATGGCGACTTTGCGCGATTGAGCCTGTAGCTGTTGAATCGCTGCTGCCTTTCCCTCTGGACGAACACCTGCCAGGATATTCTCTGGAGAGAGTCCCAACTCGTGGGCAACCGCCCTAGCTGCCTCTGGTCTATCCCCAGTTAGCAGCATCACTCGTAAACCCATAAGTTCCAGTCGGTCTACCGCCGCCTTAGCATCTGGTCTCAAGGAATCAGTACAGGCAATCAATCCAGCTAGTTGTCCACCCTGTGCTACATAAACCACAGTTTTACCATCTGCTGCCAGTGCCTGAGCGCGTGCCTGCTCGGCTTCACCCACGAAAATACCATGCTGAATTAACCAGTCCCAGTTACCCAATAAAACTTGGCCTTGGCCTTCTACCACAGCAGATATACCTAGCCCCGGTTCTGTATGAAACTCCTGAGCAGCTGGAATAAACAACTCTTGCCGCTGGGCTTCCTGCTGAATCGCTACTGCCAGAGGATGATTAGTCCCACTTTCTGTCGCCGCCGCCATTTGCAGCAACTCCGCACTCCGCACTCCTACTGGCAGACAATCAGTGACAGTGGGATGACCCATTGTCAGAGTGCCAGTTTTATCAAATACAACTGTGTCTAGCTGATGTACCTGTTCTAGAACATCTCCTCCTTTGATTAATAGACCCCGCTCAGCTCCAACTCCAGTGCCTACCAAAATAGCTGTTGGTGTAGCAAGACCGAGCGCGCAGGGACAGGCCACTACCAAGACAGCGATCGCTAGCTTTAGACTTAAGAGGAGTGAGGAGTGCGAAGTTTGAAGTGCGGAGTGCGGAGTGGTAGATCCTAGATGGTGAGCCATCATATCCATGCCACCCACCATAGTGACGTCAGGCCAAATGTGAGTGCCGACGAAGTACCAAAATATAAACGTCAATGTCGCAGTTGCTAAGACGCCGTAGGTAAAGTATCCAGCTACTGTGTCCGCTAACTTTTGCACTGGGGCCTTACGGGTTTGAGCAGCTTCCACTAGAGCCACAATCCGAGCTAGGGTTGTGTCCTTCCCTGTGCGAGTGGCACGGAGATTGATCGCACCTGATTGGTTCAACGTCCCAGCCGTAAGGCAATCTCCCACTTGCTTCAACACTGGTACTGGTTCTCCAGTCAGCATTGACTCATCCACCGTAGTCTGTCCAGCTACGACTTCACCATCCACAGGAATTTGCTCTCCAGGCAGAACCTGTAACCAATCTCCCACCCGCACGCGCTCAGCTGGGATCACTTGAGGAGTGCGGAGTTGAGGAGTTCGGGGTTCGGAGTTTGGAGTGAGGGAGTTTTTAGTCGTGGTTACAGAATCTTTCTCGGAATTGGTGATCAAGCGGGCAAACTGGGGTTGTAATGACAGTAACTGCTTGAACGCTGCTGTAGCGCGGCCTCTAGCCTGTTGTTCTAAGGTTCTGCCAAGTAGGATAAAGCCCAATAGCATCACTGGCTCGTCAAAGAAGCACTCCCAACCCAGTTGGCTCCAGAGCAGCGCTATCACACTGGCAGTGTAGGCTGTCAGTGTCCCAAGACTAACCAACGTATTCATGTTGGGAGCATTCCGCCGCAATCCACGCCAGCCATCTACTAAGATGGAGCGTCCCGGCCCCAGTAGCGTCGCTGTTGCCAGTCCCCAGTGCAGCCAAATGTTGTTCAAAACCGGCATCGCTGGACTACACCACTGACTGATATGTCCCAGGCTGGAGAGGAAAAGGAGTACACCCGCCGTGACTAACTGTTCCAGTGCAGCCCGCATTTCCTGACGCTGTCTTTCATCTCGGTCTAGTGGAGGCGAGGCGTCTGTCCCCTCTACTCCTAACGTATAGCGTGGCTGGCTGGTGAACCCAGATGCGGTTAACTTCTGTGCCAGTTCATCTGCACCGACGGCACCAGCTTCGCACTCCACTACCGCTACTTCTGTCACCAGATTGACGCAAGCCGACCTCACTCCGGGCTGCGCTGTCAGTTGCTTTTCTACTGTCCTCACACAGCCAGCACATTTCATTCCCCCAACATCTAAAATGATTGTCTCTGTGGCTGGGGCAGTTGTGGAGATTTTGGATGTGAGCGCTTCTGCTCCATCTGCCTCACCTGCCTCACCTAAAAGGGGTTTCGCTGGCGCGTTCTGGTAGATTTGCATGGGTAATCCTGCGGCTTGCTGAACACTTCGATGTATGGTTCCTACTTAGAGGGTAGGCGAAATGTCCCCCAATTTACCGCAGATTGTTAAGTTTGTTTAAGCAGTCGGGCTTGGCTATTTCTGAGGGACAGTGGCAACGCACATTAATCTAAGCTGCGACTAGAAAAAATCCTCTGGCATTTCTGCCAGAGGAAGGGAGTCTGAATTTTAACTTTTAAGCAACTGAAGAAAGTAGTAACTCCCGCTGCTCATCCTGTCGGACCTGTACCTGATTGTCATCATCAACGTCAACAAGGGCAGTGTCTCCATCCTTGATGCGACCAGACAGCATGGCTTCAGCTAGGGAATCTTCTAGCAGACTCATGATTGTCCGTCTGAGCGATCGCGCACCGTAGCTTGGGCTGTAGCCTTCTGCCACCAGGCGGTCTTTGAACGATTCGGTGACTCGCAGCGTAATTCCCTGCTCGACTAGGCGCTTCGAGACTTCGTTCAGCATGAGGACGGCAATCTGCTTCACCTCGTTCCTCGTCAACTGACGGAAGACAATAATGTCGTCGAGACGATTGAGGAACTCAGGCCGGAAGACTTGCTTCAATTCCTCATTCACGAGAGAACGAATGCGATTGTACTGATGGGTTTGGTCATCCGAGGAGAACTCGAAGCCAAGACCACCGCCGCCTTTCTCAATGACTCTAGAGCCAATGTTGGAGGTCATAATCACCAACGTGTTCTTGAAGTCCACTGTCCGACCCTGAGCATCGGTCAAGCGACCATCGTCTAGGAGTTGCAGCAGCAGGTTGAACACATCAGGGTGAGCTTTCTCAATCTCGTCGAACAGCACAACCGTGTAGGGTTTGCGCCGGACAGCTTCAGTCAACTGACCACCTTCGTCGTAACCTACATATCCTGGAGGAGAACCAATCAGCTTGGAGACAGTATGACGCTCCATGTACTCGGACATATCCACCCGGATCATGGCTTCCTCTGAACCGAAGAAGTAAGCAGCCAGTGACTTAGCCAACTCTGTCTTACCCACTCCAGTAGGACCGGAGAAAATGAAGCTCGCAATCGGTCGATTGGGACTCTTAAGACCCACTCTGGCCCGCCGAATAGCGCGTGAGACAGCTGTAACCGCTTCCTCTTGACCGATCAGCCGCTGGTGTAGAGTGTCTTCCAGGTGCAGCAGTAACTCTGACTCGGATTCGGTCAGCTTGTTCACAGGTACCCCTGTCCAAGAGGCGACAATCTGAGCAATGTCCTCTTCGTCAACGATTGGGGTGTTGACTTCGCTTTGAACTGCTTGCTGCTTGCTCTGCGCGATCGCCTGGAGCTGAGCTTCAATTTCTAGTTCGCGATCGCGCAGCTTGCCAGCCTGGTCAAAATCTTGACCTTGGACTGCTGCTTCTTTATCTTTGGTGACTTGGCGCAATTCCTGGTGCAGTTCCTTGGCGACAGGAGACTGCTGAGAATTCCGGAGACGAATGCGAGAACCAGCTTCGTCCATCAGGTCGATCGCCTTATCTGGCAAGTAGCGATCAGAAATGTAGCGGTCAGAGAGTTTCGCTGCTGCTTCTAAGGCAGCATCAGAGATCTTGACTTTGTGGAACTGCTCGTAGGTGTGGCGTAGACCATGCAGAATCTGGATGGCTTCTTCCACCGAGGGTTCGCCTACCATGATGGGCTGGAAGCGACGTTCTAGAGCGGCATCTCGCTCAATGTGCTTGCGGTACTCATCCAGAGTGGTGGCTCCCAAGCACTGGAGTTCACCCCGTGCCAAGGCGGGCTTCAGCATGTTCGCAGCGTCCATGCTGCCTTCCACTGCACCCGCACCAATCAAGGTGTGGATCTCGTCAATCACGAGGATGATGTTGCCAGCAGCGCGAATCTCCTCCATGATTTTCTTCAGGCGCTCTTCAAATTCGCCTCGGTAGCGCGTGCCTGCAATCAGCGAACCCATATCGAGGCTGATCACCTGCTTGTCTTCCAAAATGTCAGGGACATTCTGACTAACAATCCGCTGGGCTAAACCTTCAGCGATCGCCGTCTTACCCACTCCTGGCTCCCCAATTAACACTGGGTTATTCTTGGTCCGACGACCCAGGATCTGAATAGCACGCTCAATTTCCTGCTGACGACCGACTACGGGGTCAAGCTTACCCTCCGCTGCCATCCGAGTTAAATTGGTGCCAAACTCTTCTAGGGTGGCGGCTTGGGTCCGGCTTTGGCCACCGCCTGCGGGAACTGCTGCTACTTCTCCCAAGGCCCGAATCACTTGATTACGGACTTCTGATGGTTCTACTCCCAAGTTTTCTAGCACTTTGATCGCAACGCCTTCTCCTACCCGAAGTAAGCCCAGCAGTAGGTGTTCAGGACCGATATAGTTGTGTCCTACCTGGCGTGCTTCTTCAAAGGAGCGCTCAAAAACACTTTTGACTTTGGGGGTGAAGGGGATTTCAGCTGGAACGAAGCCAGATCCCCGACCGATGATTTGTTCGACTTCTTTGCGTGCGTCTTGAAGGGTGACGCCCAGTTCGGTTAATACTTTGGCCGCAACGCCAGTTCCTTCTCCAATTAACCCCAGGAGAATCTGCTCGGTTCCCACGAAGTTATGTCCCAGGCGGCGTGCCTCTTCCTGGGATAGCATGATTACCTTGATGGCTTTGTCTGTGAAGTGTTGAAACATTCCGGGCTTCCTTTACCGAGCGTTTATCTGCGGGTGAGACACTCACCTCAAATAAACTTTTGTGTACTTCTTATAGACAATGTATCTCTAATAGGTTATGGCAACAGTGAGGAGAGCCGTAAGACCTAGGGAGTAGTTGCCGTCTTTTGGCACTCTCCACGAGTCCGGTGATTCGTCTGCTATCACAATTAATCGTCTTCGCTAGGACAAGTCCTTAAGGACTGCTGGTGACGTTTATGGAGGTTAGCCTCTCTCGGAAAGCACAACAGTCATAATCAATGTGACGCTACCTGCTGAATTGTAGGAATTTTAATGACAAACTCAGCCCCTTGACCAGGTGCTGAAATACACTCTAATTGTCCTCCATGTTTCTCGACCACAATCTGGTAGGCGATCGCTAAACCAAGCCCAGTTCCTTTACCAACAGATTTTGTAGTGAAAAACGGATCGAAGATCTTGTGCTGCACCTCTGCTGTCATTCCTAAACCATTATCAATAAGGCAGATTTCTACCCAATTGCGATCCAAAACTCTGGTGTGAATCCAGATGGCGCTGGGTTTCTGTTTACTTTCATCGGGTGAGCGTTTGCGATTGCTCTCATCTAGAGAATCAATTGCATTCACAAGCAGATTCATAAATACTTGATTGAGTTGTCCGGCACAGCACTCCACTTTCGGCAAATTGCCGTACTCTTTGATAACCTGAATTTCTGGATGTCCCGGTTTATCTTTCAGTTGATTTTGCAAAATCACCAGTGTATTATCAATGCCCTCGTGAATGTCAACTTCTTTCATTAGAGCTTCATCCAGTCGAGAAAAGTTTCTCAAAGACAGAACGATTTGACGAATCCGCTCGGCTCCCGATTTCATGGAAGACAGAATTTTCTGAAAGTCCTGAACGAGGAAGTCAAGCTCGATATCTTCGGTATACTTCTGAATGGCGGCAACGGGATTGGGATAGTGCTGCTGGTATAGTTGCAGGAGATGCAGCAAATCTTGCAGGTATTGACTGGCAGGGGTGATGTTACCAGAAATAAAGCTGACGGGATTGTTGATTTCATGGGCGACACCAGCTACCAACTGCCCCAAACTAGACATTTTTTCCGTTTGAATCAATTGGGTTTGGGTTCGCTGTAGTTCGTGTAGGGCTTGTTCTAGCTGTTCGGCTTTGTCTCGATGTTGGGCTTCCGCTTTTTGAATTTCCTCAAACAGGCGAGCATTCTCCAGCGCGATCGCTATCTGTCCCGCCAGGGTATTGAACGTCTCCAAATCAGTCTGACTGAAGCGATGGGGACGCTCATCTTGGATGTCGAGTACCCCCACCGGGCTGCCACGAGCGAGCAGCGGCACCGCTACCTCGGAACCGGCTTGCGCTGAGCAATCTTCTACTGATGCGCTGCTGCCTTCGACCCATTTCTCGCTCAGGGCAGCACGAACTAAGGGGTTCCACTTGCAGTCGAGGGAGATACAATTCTCTTCAGGAGTTCTGAAGTCCTGCTTGCCAGAGTCAGCCCACCAAATCAGCTGGCGCGTCGTTGGCTCTAACAGATAAATCTGCACGTAGGACAAACCAAAGCGACTTTGCATCAGGGCACTCGCTTCGCGCAACAGCAGTTCGGGATCCAAGATGGCACGGGAGAGTTCGCTCACTGCGATCGTAATATGCTGACTCACTTCTAGTTCGCGGGTCCGTTCTTCTAAGCCTTGGAGCAGTTTCCCAACTTGCTGGGCCATTGTGTTGAAACTGAAAGCCAGCATCCCAATTTCGTCTTTCGATCGAATGGAGGTACGAGCATTGAGGTTGCCAGCAGTAAATTGGCGAACCGTACCAGCTAGGGAAATTAGAGGCTTTGCAAACAGTTGTGCCGTTGTGACAGCGGCAATTATGACTGCACCGCAAATTGTCACTGCTAAAAACAGCGTGTCGCGAATTTGCGCTTGAATCGGTGCAAGAAAGACCGCTTGCGGCTGGATGAAAGCCACAAACCACGGCTGTGTTTTGAGCTTCACTGCCGCTGCAAAGTTCAGACTGTCTTTAGCACCCACAGGAGTGGTAAAGAAAGGGGATTTTGCTAGATTTGTTAGACCGCGCTCAAAAGCAGGCAGATTGGTAGATGCTGCTAATCGCTTCGGCAACCGTGCCGCTGCTTGCAGCACACGAACCCGCTCGGGCGGTAGCGGCATGACGGGTTTGGAAATTAACTCTGGTGCGTAGCTTTGGGCGAGACGGATGTAGTTTTCATCCAGCAAGATCGCCAAGGTTTTGTGTCCTCCCATGACGTCATTATTTTGAGTCACCAGTCGCTGGATCGCGGCAGCATTGTAACGGACGCGCAAGATTCCCAAGATTTTCCCAGATGCATTTCGCACTGGGCTACCAAAATCCAAAGCGCTGTTACCAGCAGGGGAAAGTCGAATGGGCGAAACGGAGGGTAAGCCAGTTTTGAGCGCTGGCTGAAAGTCTTCCCAGTTAGATTGATATCTACCGATATCGGGTGTGTAGGTATCAACAATATCGAACCCTTGGAGATCGAGCAGAGCGTATGACAAGATGTTCAGGGTATCTTTCCGGCTGAGGGAGTGTAAGATTCCCTCGACTTCAACGGCATGCTGCTGTCTCTGGCTGTTGGGTAAACTTAAGAGTCTAGGTAGGTCTGGCAACTGAGCTTCACCCCGGACAGCGTCCAGATTACTGGAAATGAAAGCATCAATACTGAGGGCCGTTTGGGAGGCGGCGGCAAAGAGCGTTTGGTTGGCATTGTTTGTCAGCGCTTGTTGCATCGCTTGCTGATTCAGGAATGCCAGCAGGAGTAAGGGTAGGAGTGCCACACTCAAGAAAGAGCAGATCAGTTTGCTGCGAAGGGTGGATTGGCGGTAGAACACGGTTAACCTTCCTTTTGCAACTGCTGTACAAAGGACGGAACAATCAGTTTTTGAACGTCGGGCGCAGTACTTAGCCCTCCTTTGCGAATAAAGAAGTCGGCGTATAGCTGGGCTGTGTAATAGAGAGAATCTGTCGTTGTCCCTGGAGTGAACACCTTAGAATTGTCTTTCAAGGTGTACAGATGAATGCCGTCGGTTGAAACCGTTTCCGGTTTGATTCTCAGCCTTCTAGCAATGATTGCCTTGCTCTCCTCCGAGTGTGCTTGCCAGTAGTCTTGAGCTTGGAACCAAGCTTGGACAAATGCCTTTACTTCCTGTGGGCGATCACGTACCACTTGGCTGCGAAACACGAATATATCCGGGATCAACCCAGGTGTTTGCTGACTGGTAAAAAGGACCCGCGCTCCAGCTTGAACGGCTTGTGTCGCGTAGGGTTCCCAAGTGTGTCCGCCTTGAATACTGCCACCTCTTAAACCCGCTGGAATCTCCTCCCCTTCCATGTTGACAAATGTGATCTCATCAGTCGTGAGACCGTGGCTCTCTAGTAAAGTTGTGATAAATAATTCGCCAAAATCTCCTAGTTTAGTCCCAAGCCGCTTGCCCTTTAAATCGGTCGCGCTGCGAATACCGCGTTGTACCACCATAACGTCTGCACCAGCCGACTGGTCGGTCACCAAGACGATCTGCAAATCTGGAGTTTTCCCAATCATATTCATCAGTCCACCCAAGTTTGTAGCAATGCCGTCAAATCGGCCTGTACTGAACTCAGACACTGAGGTGAAATAATTTTCTATATAGGTTGACTCAACTTTCACTCCTTGTTGAATGAAGATACCTTTTTCTTGGGCAATCTCCATCGGGAAGGCTCCAGGCCATAGAGTGTAGGTAACTTTTAGGGGTAGACGTTCTGGGGAGTCAGCAACTGGAGCTGTGCGATTGCATGCTGCGACGAGAATAAGGCTGAGTAAGAAAAGACATACTGAGCGCAATCGAGACTTCATAATAATTCGAGAGTTGAGTCGCATTAAAAACACTTAAGCACATAGGCACAAAACACTCCTCGTAGCGTGTCAATGTCAAAGAAGTAAAATTATGGATATAAATAATTATGGTAAAGTACAGCTTTGCCCAAAGAATTTAGCAAGGCTTCACTAACAGATGCCTCTGTAATAATACTTATGTTTTCACTATCATTTCCTAGGCGACCGCCTCTTTAATATCTCGCACCAACTCATTAACTCTTTCTTTCGTCGTACTCCAAGAACACATCAAGCGTACTCCTCCAACACCGATGAACGTATAAAACAGCCAGTTTTTCTCTCTTAAGCTATAAATAACTCGCTGAGGTAGTTCAACGAAAACACCATTCTCAGCCGGAGTTTGGTTGAGTCCTAAGCTAGCTGTCCCTAGAACCGACTTTGGCATCTCTCAGTGGAACAACCCGCTTTCTCCTGAAAGTGAGTTCATTACCGCAAGCCGTTCATCCAAACTATTTGGAAACGTTCCTCGCATCACCATTTTAGTAAACACTTCTTAACAGTCGTCTGCATCATCAGCGATTCTGCTTCCTCATCATCCGGCTGAGGCGAAATTTGGACAATTGCTGTGTCTGGAGATAATACCTCTATCCAACCATATGCATTGGCGAACTGGGGATGCTCACGGTAAAACTCCGCAGGAAGCCGAAACCCTGCACTGTTACCAATTTTAGTACTGCGGATGCTGTAAGAGTTGCTCATAGCATTAAATTGGTATTAGTTGTTAGTTGTTTATATTACTAACAACCAACAACCAATAACTAATAACAACCTACATCCCTGACAACTCGTTGCTAGAGCCAATCTCTGGGGCACGTAGTGATACCGTCGAGGATGGATGAGGTAGACAAGCTAGTGTGGGTACCGAGTCGCGTAGCCGCGCCGTTAGCTGCACGGTTGTGGAATCGTACAGTTGGGTCAGCAGCTTGGGATATAGACCAATACCAATGATTGGCACTAGCAGACAGGCGATGATAAACACCTCTCGCGGTTCCGCATCGATCAGAGCCTCGTGGGAAGTTAGCTCTTTGTTCTCGGTGCCGTAGAAAATCTCCCGCAGCATTGAAAGGAGGTAGATCGGGGTCAAAATGACGCCGACTGCCATTAAGAAGACGACGATCAGCTTGAACGTGGGGTTGTAGGCATCACTGTTGGAGAAGCCAACAAACACCATCAACTCCGCCACAAACCCACTCATCCCTGGCAGCGCTAGCGACGCCATTGAGCAAGTCGTAAACATGGCGAAGATTTTCCGCATCTTCTGCCCCACACCACCCATTTCATCCAGCATAAGGGTGTGCGTGCGGTCGTAAGTAGCTCCCACGAGGAAGAACAAACTTGCGCCAATCAAACCGTGAGAGACCATTTGCAGCACCGCACCGCTCAAGCCTAAGTCAGTAAAGGAGGCAATCCCAATCAGCACAAATCCCATGTGGGAAATGGATGAGTAGGCAATTTTTCGCTTCAGATTACGCTGAGCAAAGGAAGTCAGGGCAGCGTAGATGATGTTTACTACCCCCAAAATCACCAGCGCTGGCGCAAAATAGGCGTGGGCATCAGGCAGCATCTGAGCATTCATCCGAATCAGAGCATAACCGCCCATTTTCAGCAGAATTCCCGCTAGCAACATGTGCACTGGGGCAGTAGCTTCACCGTGGGCATCTGGCAACCAGGTATGCAGAGGGAATATCGGCAGCTTGACCGCATAGGCGATCAAAAAGCCAGCGTAGATCCAGAGTTGGAAGGTGAGAGCGTAGTCCTTAGCGGCAAGTGATCGCATGTCAAACGTCACTGTATTGCCGTAAAAGCCCATCATCAGGGCAGCTACCAAAATAAACAGCGACCCACCAGCGGTGTACAGAATGAACTTCGTCGCTGCATACTGGCGCTTTTTGCCTCCCCAGATCGAGAGGAGAAAGTACACCGGAACCAGTTCTAGTTCCCAAACCAGGAAGAACAGCAGCATATCCTGCACGGCAAATACGGCGATTTGGCCGCCAAACATCGCCAGCATCAAGAAGTAGAACAGCTTGGGTTTCAGCGTCACGGGCCAAGCCGCCAAAATCGCCAGCGTAGTAATAAAGCCGGTCAGGAGAATCAGGGGCATGGCGATTCCATCTGCCCCTACGGACCAGTTCAGGTCTAACTGCGGTACCCAAGGATAGCTTTCTACCAGCTGGAGGTCGGGATTGCTGAAGTCATACTGGGTGTAGAAAGCGTAAACAATTAGGGCAAAGTCAAGCAGCCCCACGATTAGGGCATACCAGCGCACTGTCTTACCATTTTTGTCTGGCACCAGCGGAATCAAAAGAGAAGCCGCGATGGGAAACAGAATTGCGGTCGTCAGCCAAGGAAAATTAGCCATTAGGTCACACCAAAGACGATTACCAAGCCTAGTACTGCCCCAAATACAATCAAGGCATAGAACTGGACACGACCGTTCTCTATGTATTTCAGCCCTTCACCACTCACCAGAGTGAAGAATCCTGTTAGGTTCACCGCGCCGTCTACAACTCGGAAATCCACCTCCATCACTTGTCT
>CAXUIV010000074.1:0-11877 GCA_964250875.1 uncultured bacterium | reverse complement strand
TTCGGTAAAGCGACGCAAATCTACAGAGATCTTCAGTAAAAGTAAAGTAAGTTTCAACCATTGCTCTGAATTTAAACCCGCTCAAGACCAGAAATGAAAGTAAACATCCACCAAAGATTAGCAGTTGCCACATTTGGAATCGGATTTGCCATATTGGGAGTATGCACAGTCCCAGCTCGTGCTGCCTTGCTTGACTTCAAATTTGACGGGAGTGGTTATGCTGGGCCTAATAAGGAATACGATTTCAATGGTTCCTTCACTTTAGATACTTTGATCGTAGGAACTCTCGTAATGCCAGGAGGGCAAGGGGAACCTGAAGAGTTTAATTATCCTGGGGCTATCAGTGACTACTCGCTTTCTGTCGTTCGGAGAGTATCGATACCAAATGGCCCCATTCTGGATGCGTTTAATTACAGTGTTCTTTCGCTCCCCGCAGTGAGTGATGTTTCTCCCGATTTCACCCTACTGAGTGCTGTAAATACTTACCTCTTTGCTCCACACCCAGTTTCTGCTGTGACTCTAGGATTTCCTCCTGGTGTAATAGATCCGTCCCTCCCTTCTGATCCGATGGTCTATACATCTAGTTTTTTATACTCTAACTCAGCAGCTTATGGAGGACCCAATGGTGGTTTCGGGAATCTGGGAAATTTGTACAGTTTGACTGTCACCCCGCATGTAACCTCGCCGCCAACCTCTGTTCCGGAGCCTGTGTCCACTTGGGCACTGAGTGTCTTGGGTCTTTTCGGTTTACTTAAAAGACTTCTTCAACCGAAGTTAGACGGACGCGGATTTCCTTGTGCTGCAATTAAAGGCTGAATCTGCCTTTGAACTAGTAGATGAAAAAGCTGCGTCAAGTCTTGTCGAATATTGATCACCGTGCATTCGCCCTTTACCACCATGTTTGGAATGAAGGCATGAGTCAGATCTACCACAGACAGGATATTTACCATCACTTGCTGATGATCCTGTTTAGGCGCAATGCTCTCAAACTTTCCACGTGTGCTGAATCCTGCATTGTTGATCAGCATATCAATGGATAGCTGTTTGCCTTGCGTCTCTTCATACACCTGCAAGCCCGCATTCTCCTGACTGAGATCAGCAACGATAATCTCAGCATTAATGTTGTACTGATAATTCAGTTCTGTTGATAATGCTTGAAGCTTGCTTTCTGAACGGGCTACGAGAACCAGGTTCATACCCCGTTGCGCTAGCGATCAAGCGAATACTTCTCCAATTTCACTAGATGCACCTGTGAGCAATGCAGTTTTACCAGAGTAGTTCATGGTCTTCTCCTGTTGATTAGATGAGATAATGCTTAGAGGATTAACTTCAATATTCAAGTAGTTCAGAAATTGAAGTATTTGGGCAAAAAAAGAGGGAAGGGTTACATTTCTTTGATTAGCTTGGCGTTTTGCTCAGTGATGTGGCGCGTTGCTTTTCGCATCATTTGTAGCATTGCTCGTTGCTCCTGCTCATCGAGAGGGTTTAGGATTTCTTGGCTCACTTTCCTGTAGTTCGCTACCTCCATTTCATAGACCTTCTGACCTCCAAGCGTCAGATGAATTCTGATAATTCTTCGATCCTCATCTGATCGCTCACGTCGTAAATACTTCTTCCTCACCAGTTTCTCTACAATTCCAGTTGTGTTCGTGATGCTAAGTTTCGAGCGCTCTGCGATTTCGCGCATGATCAGCGGCTGAGCTTGACCGACCACGTTAATCACACGGCATTCTTGCTTGCTGAGGTTCACTGCGATACCAGAGCTTTGTTGCGCGACTTCAAATAAGTCTGCAAGCACAGCGATATACCTTGTTAACTCATCGGCTCGATTCAACGCTGTCAACGCTACACCTCAAAACAAGACAATTCAAAGAATGAACTATCTAACTATTGTACCTTCTTCAAGTTTTGTCAACCCTGTATTTGAACTTTCCTGAAGAACATCTGTTCGCAGAAACGAGAGAGGGGTAGTTACCTGGATTAAACCGAGGTAGGCTGGGAGAGATACCGCTAGGAGAGAGCAGCATTCTTCACACTGGACAACTTTGACATTGATCGCATACTCCAAAACCTCTCAGCTGTAAGCGCTACCTCTGTGCCACTGCTAGAGGAAGCAGCGAGATTGGCTCTGCTCATAGAAGCTGAAAGCTACGCCTACACTCTAGAAACTGGAGTTGTGGGGACGGGCGATCGCCTGGTCAGAAAACACTATCACTCTTTTGAAGCCTTTTCTGAGTCGTCATTGTACATGCGACTGCAACAGGAATTTCAAGCCTTGATGGAGGAGCAGTTAGTCAAGGCTGATGCCCATCCCTTCGCGACTCCTCTGAGCTTCAACTCCACGGTGCTACAAAAGTATGAGCCAGGGACACTGGGCATTACTGCTCATCGAGACAGCCTGAGAGCGATCAATCTCGTCTGCATCTTTAACATAGCGGGTCAGGGACAGTTCTATCTGTGTGCGGACCGGAGCGGCAGAGATTCGCAAGCGATTGAGACGACTCCGGGCAATGTCATTTTCATGAGAGCGCCGGGATTTCTAGGGTTACAGGAGCGTCCCTTTCACTACGTGACGAATATCCAATCGACTCGGTACAGCTTTAGCTTGAGACAGAGAGCCTAAACCCGACTTGCTTGGGGTGTGAAACAGACAACGCCGCCTCCTACAGCTTCGCATAGCACTGCTCCTTCCAGTTCATAAAGGCAGGGAGGGCTTTCTTCCTACCAACACTCGTGACCTTCTTCTGGGATGGAGTTTAGGAGATTTGACACACGCCCTAGCCTGGATTATTCACGAGAAAGCAAAAAAGGAGAGAAAAAAGAGCTGAAAACGATTTGGAATCAAGCTCTTTAGGATTTTAAGTGCTTCAATTGTGCCACGTGTGAGTGTGAATCAGAAGACTCACTAACGATTTGGTTCCAGATTACTAAGTTGAACATTGACTGCGCTTAGATAACCCCGGTCATTCAGTACCTCCGGTAACAGTCGGTGTGTCGCCACCGCACTCTTGACCAAATCTTCAGCACTAACTCGCCCAGCTCTATGAGCTGCTATGAGCGCACCAGAGCTTGGTATGCCTTGTGCCTGGAAGTAACCCTGATTCGCCAAGGAGACTAAATTGAACGGTGTCAGTTGGCTGCTGACAGCAGTGCTGTTCAGAGTCGCGGAGTTGATAGCTAAGCGCTGAGCGTTAGCCGTTGGGACATATGCAGTGGCAAGAAGCACCGATAAGCCAGTCAGAATTAGACGTTTCATAACACAATCTCCAGTTTGAAGCAGTTGTTGAATCTTCACTAGTTAAAAATGAACTAGTTGAATTCTCAACTATATTCATTCTAACTCTAAAAGTTGAGTTTGCAACTACTTCTGGAGACAGATGCTCTCCATAGCGCTGTGTCTACTGCTAAGAATGTCTACAACATTCGCAATCAAAGCTCATTTCTCTTGGTGCCAATGCACATGTCCTGAAGAAAAGGCGTGCTGCGTGCCGTCGGGTAGACGGAGTAACAGCCAACCGCGATCGTCAATTCCTGCTGCCTGACCTGAAATCTTTTCTCCAACCCGGTCAAGTGTAATAGAGCTACCTATCAGCGCATCGCGGTGTCGGAGCATTGGCAACAGTGCCGACAATCCTGTGGTGAGTTGTGAATGCTGTGTTCCTGAACGAATTAGTCCGGCTGTTTCTAAGAGATAGTGGCGGAGATGAGCTAGTAGCGATACTTCATCGGGTACGACAGCAGCCACTTGGTGCAAACTGATTGGATTTTGCGGATGGCTGCCTAGCCCAACAAAATCAGCACAGCGATTCAAGCCAATCCCGACGACAACTTTCGCCACAGCCCCACTAGTAACGCCCTCACACAAAATTCCTGCCAATTTGCGTCCGTTCAGAACGACATCGTTTGGCCACTTCAAACGTAATTGTTCTTGCAAATCAGGCATTAGGTCTTCAACTGCATAAATCGTTGCCAAACCTGCCGCTAGGCTAAATCCAGCCAACTGCACTGCCGGAATTCGGTCAAGAACGAAACTTGCCGTCAACACACCCGGAGGAGAGTACCAAGTGCGACCCTGTTGTCCCCGTCCAGCCGTTTGTTGTGGAGTAAAAACCACATCGCCATGACTGAGTTCGTGCAGACGATCCAGTGCCCAAGTGTTAGTACTAGGGCAGGAGTCTAGCCAATGTAGCCAATCCATTGCCTAATTGAGATGCTCTGTTGAGCGTACCATCATTCTTAGGAAAACCCACCTGCAAATAGGGTGAAACCCGCTCCAGTTCTGACTTTGAGGTATTTATTTGTTAGCTATAATAAAGATAGTTGAACAAGCAAATTTGATGAAAATACAGTCTTCGGTGCTGGTAAACCTAGGATTTGGCAAGTATGTCCGCTCCGATCAGGTAACGGCAGTGATACCGATTGAGGAAGAGCGCGGGCCGGGGCGACGCACCTTCGTTCATCTACAGGGCCAAGCGAACCCCATAGTTGCCTCCCGGTCGGAGGACACTATTGTTCGTGATCTAGCGCAAGAACCGCGCGAAGTGACTCAGTCACGTCAGCAGCAGGAAATTCTGCAAGATTTATTAGTAGACCTAGGCAACGTCAATGCGACCGTGCGCCGCATTAGCCGCGATGAAGGGGGTTTGGACCTAGAACGTTTAGAACGGCGAATTCGCCAAGTTTTAGAGCAATAGCCTCAAGAATAACGTCAGGAGTTAGACCTGAAGTCCTGAGTTTCGTAATCTGTAAGAGAAACATAAGAGACGTAGAGGACCTGCGTCTCATTTTTTTATCCACTAATCTCGCTTTAACTCTTTGGTGCTACAGCAGTTTCAAAGACTGGCACAGTTGCTAGAATGAGTTTCTCAAAATCCGTCACAATTAGCTTGGTGAAATATTGTTTAGTATAAAAAACGTCAGGCTTTAGTTTTTAAAAACAGAGGAGTGCGTTTTGCTGCACACCACACTTTTGTTCGTATTTCTTTGTATGAACATGTGATTTTGAGTGCGATTTTAAATGTGATTTTGCAGAAGGACTTTTTGTATGCAGCGTGTCATCCCATTCATCGTAGCTCCGGCGCTTGTTGGTGCAATCGTGGGCGGCGGTGTTGCATATGTCTATCATGTCAAGACTGCGTTACAGGCAGATGTAGCACACAGCCGCACAACACCCCCTCCTAAAGCGCAGGCAACGCCTATTACGACACAGGTGGCAGCTCCCACTCCAGCCACAACTACACTGCCCACACCGATACCTGTGCCAACGATCCCGCCGCTACACCTAGGCCGCATTCAGTTTCTTCTATTTACGTTCAATCCACAGTTCACCGAACAGCGGGCTTCGTTCACTCTGTCTAAGCCAGCGCAAGTCTCGGTACAAATTACCCCACAGGACAAAAACACGCAGATCCGGATGATTGATTTGGGTTGGCAGCAAGCTGGTGTAGTTCACATGCAGTGGGATGGGCGCGATGACGCTGGCGACTTTGCTCCTGCGGGCGCATACAGCTACACCATTACTGCCGAAGATGAGGCGGGATCAAAGCAAACGGAGACCGCAAGCGATCTGAGCATCACCTACAAGCTGATCGTCGTCTCTCTGTCACAGCAACGCCTGACTGCCTATAGCGGTTCTACAGAAGTACTCACCACGTTAGTCACTACAGGTAATCCTGCGTTGCCGACACCTACTGGCGTCTTCCCTATCCTGGCGAAGTACAGTCCCTTTACCTTTACAAGTTCCAGATCCCCTAGCTCTAAATACTACTATCCACCTTCTCCGGTGACCTACGCGCTGCTATTTGATGATCGCGGCTACTATATCCACGATGCTCCCTGGCGTCACTTCTTTGGTCCTGGCAGCAACACCAAGGTGGGGACGCCCGGAAGTAGCTACACGGGGAGCCACGGTTGTGTTAATGTGCCCCTTGCCAAGGAACAAAAACTCTTCAAGTGGGCTACTATCGGCACTGTTGTAGAGGTGACACGCTAAGTTGACGCGCACCTAAATCTCAGTACCTCCACAAGATTTCCACATTTTTGTCCTATTGTTGGAGACACTTTTTCACGTCCTGCTCAGAATCAAGCCAAATCATCTGGCTTCAGCTAAAGTGTCTACTTGGTTACCCACTATGACTAAGCTGTTCTCTATATATGCAGTTGCCTTGCTACTTGGTTTCAAAAATAGACCCAAGAAGTCTCTGAAAGACTTGTCTCCAAAGAAGGAGCGTACCTTAATACGTAAGTAGCTCAAATTGGTTGACAGCAGAAGTCTTCGGTCGAGAGATGGCAAGGACTGCTTCAGACAGTGGCTAGAAGCCGCTGTGTTCCTGGTTCTTGAGCGATCGCGCTGTCTCCCAACGATCAAATTCCTGGTGCTTCTCACTCGACGGATAATGGCGATCAACCTCCCCAAGTGATTCAGCATCACAGGCTTCACAGAACCAACTCAGATCGGGATCGAACAGTGCTAGCTGAATCTGAGGATGCCCACAGTCGGGGCAGGTAGGACTTTGTGTCATAGCGACTTAACTCCTGCGAAGGGTTACGATAAAATTTACTCTGCCAGACATTATTAGTAGTTCACTACGCTAACTGTGCCAGGTTCAGAGAAGTCCAATTGCCCACTGCCCACTACCTTGTACTAGTTCCCATCATAAGTTGTACCTTCATTCAGTTCCCTACATTTGGCCTCTGCCTCTTTGTAAGCTTCTAAGTAATCACTACCACCCAACATCTGTTCACCATAGTACTCATAAGGGGAAGCACCATAAATAGGAAGTGGCTCATCCTCTGGGTAATCTTCTTTGGCTTCTTCTACTGCTGCTTTCATCTGCTGGACGGTTAGACGCTGTGCTGGAAAATAGTAGAGTTCTCGGATATTTTTGTCCAAGTGTGGCCAAGTTGGATCGACAATCCGGTCTTCAAGCTCGATCCAACTGTACTCAACGGGTGTGTACGAGCCAGCAAAGGTTAAAAACCCTTGAGTATACATTGCTCTTTCAGTTAAGAGTGCTGCTTTGTAAGCATTATCAAAGCAGTCAGTAGCTTTGCTCTTAATCCGCTCAGCGATTTCCGTTGAGAGAGTCTTATCTAATGGTTTACTCATACTGAAGCATTATTATTAGGTGCTAACGACAAATAACTGAGGTAAGCTCGTTTATCCGATGCCTACTCTTTTAAAGTTTCCACCGGATGGACAACTCTAAGTTTAGTCTAAGTTGTGTCTGTGGATACAGAAGCACGGTGGCAGTCAAATACATCTATAACAGAAGTGTGAACCGAGAGCGACGTTTAGATTTAGTCTTAAGACAGATGTGCCTCTTTACTTCGTTGGAGAACACTTGTGTTTATCTCTGATGTGATTAGACTGCTGCTACCAAAAAAGAATCTCTATATTGAGCGGGCAGCGACTAGTAATCTGAGACTCTAGAAGCTAAGATAGAGAAAAATCAACCACTCATTTCATACCTAAGTTGATGGCTAAGCAAAAAAAGATCGAGCAACTAACTGGTGAAGAGCTTGTCAAGAAAGTCAAAGAGCTAGAAAGCTACAGCAAAGAAGAAAAAGCTAAGCTGTGCGGCTACTATACAGTTACCAAAGATGGTGTCGAGCGCGTCAACATGATGAGTTTCCTCAACGCGCTCATTGAGGCTGAGGGAATCGAGCTAGATAGCAATCCAAAAGCTGACGGCTCCAGAGGACGCAGTGCTAGCTATCGAATTACCGTGCAGTCCAACGGCAACCTACTCATCGGTTCGGCTTACACAAAACACCTGGGTGTTAAGCCAGGAGATGAGTTTGAAATCAATTTAGGACACAAGCATATCCAGCTAAAGCAGATGATTAAAGAGGAAGACCAAGACAAAGCCGCAGTTGCAGCCTGAGAAATGAGGGCATAGGGTAAGTGTGCATAGGGTAAGTGTAAGGCTGTCTTATTACTTACCCCTACCTTTGATGAAAGTGGCTACAGGCTAACAATTCACCAAGGTCTTCTATACTGAGTGAGAGTCATTGAGAGCATAGCTATGAGCAATATTGAACAAGAGCTGCAAAAAGCTATAGATAACATGCAGGTTCCCAGCAGTATCTCTGCACAGGTACAGCAGGAGATTAGAAAAGCTGCGAGTCAAATTGAAGAATTGATTGATAAAGAGCGCGAACAAGCTCGTATTGCCTGTGAGCGTAGCGGTAGCGATTCTAGTGAGTGTGCTGCGGCTTGGGATGCTGTTGAAGAACTGCAAGCTGAAGCAGCGCATCAGCGAACTGCTGCTAAACCAAAGAATGCTCTTGAAAAGTACTGTGATGATAATCCTGGTGCTTCCGAATGTCTAATCTACGAAGAATGAAGCACGAACTCACGGAGATATGAAGAACGACAGTGCTTGATGTGGTTGCTATCTGCACCATCCCTGCACCAGCCGCATCAAAAGGAGTTGTTAGTGATGTTGGTATTAGCATGCTAGCAGAGGGAATGGAGCGGGCAGATGAGAGTGCAATTCAAAAATCGGACTGAGGCAGGGCGATCGCTGGCACTAGAGCTAGCGAGTTACGCCAACACACCTGATGTGCTGGTGTTAGGGCTCCCCCGTGGCGGTGTACCTGTTGCGTATGAAGTTGCAAAGGCACTCAATGCGCCGTTAGATATCTGCTTAGTGCGGAAGCTTGGTGTGCCTGGGCAAAAAGAACTGGCAATGGGGGCGATCGCTATGGGCAACGTCATGATACTCAACGATGATGTGGTGCAATGGTTGAAAATTTCCCAAGAGGCGATTGATGCAGTTGCTGCGGTT
Organism: uncultured bacterium; assembly: GCA_964250875.1. Taxonomy (GTDB): domain Bacteria; phylum Cyanobacteriota; class Cyanobacteriia; order Cyanobacteriales; family Chroococcidiopsidaceae; genus CAXUIV01. The sequence goes on along the minus strand of CAXUIV010000074.1, from coordinate 3,085 downwards.
GAACAGCAAGAATTAGAGCGACGCGATCGCGCTTACCGGGGCAATCGTCCTGCACCCGATGTGAAAAACCGCACAGTCATTCTGGTAGATGACGGCATTGCTACTGGTTCAACTCTGCGTGCTGCCATTGCAGCGCTCCAGCAGCAGCAGCCTAACCGAATTATTGTTGCTGTTCCGGTTGCGTCTCCCTCAACCTATATTCAACTGAAAGCAGAAGTAGACAAAATATTGTGTCTGACAATGCCTGAGCGCCTTCATTCTATTAGCCTCTGCTATGAGGATTTTTCGCAAACGACTGACGAAGAGGTACGCAGCTTGTTAGCACGGGCTACCTACGAACAAACGACTGTATGAAGCGATAGCAGCCATTGTTTTAGATTATCTTTGGCCTGAAAAATGAACAGCTCACTGTTAGACAGATTAATTCGCTTTATCTCGGCACCGCGAAAGCGACACACGATTTTACTTGACTCAACTACTGCTGCTTCTGACGTTGCCTTTGCGCTTGGTGGTCAGTGGGATGGGTGCAATTGTGTTGTGGTAGATGAATGTGACGAGGTCGCTGTTAACGCTGCCGCTGGCTTAGCGGGGGCACAGTGGTGTTATGAAGGAAATTCTCTTGCTTTCTCGATCAGGTTGACTGCTGAAGAGTTTCTGCGTCGTTATGCAGCAGGCGAAAGAAATTTCACTAACGCTAACTTGAGGTGTGCAGTGCTTTGTTCATGTTCCCTGGATGGAGTTAATTTAAGTTGGGCCAAGCTGAACGGGGCTAATTTAAATGGGGCTGATCTGAGTGGGGTTGACTTAACCGCAGCAGACCTAAGCGAAGCCGATTTGAGCAAAGCTAACTTGAGTAGGACAAGCCTGGCAAGAACGAATCTAACCAGGACCAACTTATCATTAACAGATATAAAAGGAGCAGACTTAAGGCAAGCTTGCTTGAACGCAGCTGACCTGAGTGAGGCCGATTTGAGGGGGGCTAATTTATCGCTAGCAGACTTAAGAGGAGCAAACCTCAACCAGACTAATTTGAGTGGGGCTAATTTGAAAGATGCTCAGGTGAACCAGTCCGATTTAAGTAGGGCAATCATCTCTGATGTGGCATATTGACCTTCGGCGTTGCTGAATTGAGAGATGAATGCCAAATGCCCTCACCCTAGCCCTCTCCCCTAGGGAGATGGAACAAGGGTTCTCGGTCTGCCACATTCTTAAGATACAAGGGTTGGGGGTGAGGGTTAAATCATACTCCACAGCAACGCCTGACCTTCTTGGTCTTTGGTGAGGGAGGCATAAAATAAGAGTGAGTGGCAGGAGAAACCGCCGATGAAGCCCAAATTTCTGGGAAAGAACCCTTATCTCGAAAACCCTGACATGCCTCATAGTCTGTCGAGATTTCCATTAGGCAGCGTCCTAGCTGCCGAGCCTGTTCCACCACAATTTGACTCAAACTCAACTGCCGGTCCTGTAATGGGTAGAGGATAGGAGTACGAAATCGGTTACAGAGAAGACCTGACATCTCTACCTCAATATCCCTGAAATAAGTGAGTAGACAAAAGCTGCAAGGCTTAATATAAATTTAGCGCCTTATGCTGGAGCGACATGATGATTCAAGTGGTAATTAGTCCACAGTCTTTGTTAGAGACAGGTATCAAGGTTGAGAAAGTTGACGAACTCAGGCTTTTCAAGTTTACTGACGAGTTGTAATCTCGCCTTGAAGACCTTCTGGAAAAGAACAAGACAGGTTCACTAGCCCAAGAGGAAGAAACAGAACTCAATGCCATTGGGGAACTTGATCGCATCTTTACTTACCTCAACTCTCTCTTGCTTGCTCAGCAATGACCGTTAGTGAACTAGTAAAGCAACTCGTTAGTTAGTTCTTTCACGAGAGAAGGAAACATCCAGTTTTTGGAAGTCCTTCTTCCAAGCCAGTCCATAATAGCGAAGAGTCCAAAACACTGATGTCGATGAGTTGTCAAACTGTCCCATCCCTTCGCCTTCACCTAAGCGACAGTCAAACATCCGCAGGGTTTGAAATACCAGTTAAGATACGTCGAGTTATTCCCGTAAATCTACTGAATGGATGCCGTCATGCCGGATCTGATATTGGTCAGTGTCATGTCGCGCAGGAATTTTGTGGCGATCGCGGTCATCCGACACGAGCAGCAGTCATTCACAGCGTTCTATCAATGCTAGAAACCGTAGCACATAGAAAAGCTGGTAAAAAAGTAGGCGATGTCCAATCGCTCGTATTTTTTACAACGCCAGAGGTGCTAGCAGGTCATGACGCAGCTACAAACAGACCACGCTATTCCCATAGCTATGTGGAGAACCAACCTGGTCGGATTGCTGAAGGACCTGATATGCCCGGCAAACTAATGAAAGAGGTACTCCACAACTTGCTCAAAAAAGAATGGTCGAGAATGAGTGCTGGAAGGCAATACGGCGAAGTTTCCTGGTGTGAAGTAGATCGCCGTGATGTTCGTTCGACCTATGAGCGTGTTGTTCAAGTGATAGCTGCATTGGCAGGGGTTGGTGGACAGGGCAAGGAGATGTGGGTGAATCTGACTGGTGGCAACAATGTAACTAATTTTGCTTTACAACTCGCAGCCACTCTGTCGGGCGAGGTGGCCCGTCTTTACTATGTTCAGGCTGAAAACCAAGTTGCTGAGAAATGTGTACGATTCACCCCATGGGTCTTTGCTTGCCATTTGATTTACGGATGTATACCCGTTTAACTGGCAGCGCCTTGACTGGGAACGACTTGGTCAGTTCGTCTACCAGCAGTCCTCTGGCTGCTGGAGTTGTGACTAACAGGCGATCCACCCCTGCTGTTTTCCTGCCTGCGTTTTGTTGCGTGACTCGTCTAACAGCGATTAAGATGTTAGAGCGGCTACGCATCAGTAGCCTTTGAAGGTGGCGCACCTGCTTCAGGTTACCGCCTTTGGTGGCCTTGAAGATTCTCTGTCTGAGTCGCCTCACAACCCGGTGAGCGTTTTTCCAGTTGACGCTGTTCCAGTTGGTCGTGCTGCCGGTTACGTTCACAATTGTGCATTGCATCTAACTTTTCCCAGTCAGTTTGGGTTCT
>CAXUIV010000073.1:0-11877 GCA_964250875.1 uncultured bacterium | reverse complement strand
ATTTAAAGAAGCGAGGCAAAGGTAGCCATCAAATCTGGAAGCATCCGCAATTGCCAGCGCTGATCGTAATTTCCCGCCAAGATGGAGATGACGCTCCGAGATACTTGGAAAAACAAATTGATGATGCTTTAAGACAGTTAGAGGAGATGGAAAATGAATAAGCACTACAGTATGGTGATTCAGTGGTCGTCGGAAGATAAATGCTACGTTGTTTTTCTGCCAGATTTTGCAGGCATGGTCAATCAGCCCTGTACTGATGGGCAGACCCACGAAGAGGCTGCCAAAAACGGTCGAGAAGTTATTGACCTGCTAATCGAACACTACCAAGCAGAAGGTTCCCCCTTACCAGAACCTAAAGTGTTTCCAACTCATCCTCTACAAGCTGCGTAACTTACATATTGCCGCCTCATTGAATTCATCCCCATCCGTGAGATTTTTATGGAAGTGACACGGGAGGGAAAAACATGTAGAGGTGAGAACTGCACTCGCTCGGCAAATACACGTGGGCTATACTAATTGCAAAGATGACGCTGCGGAATTCTTCCTATGTCTCCATTTCCGGGAGTGGATCCCTATCTAGAATACCCAGCTTTCTGGTCGTCGTCCGTTGCGGAAACTGCACAAGGCTAAACCCAGCGTCTCGGATTGCCTGTGCAGCGCGACTGGCAGCATCAGGGTTATTGTCTTTGAGGAAGTTAAAATGCCGCGTCAAGTCGCTCAGTGCTTCCGGCAACCAGACTAGCTTGGGCATGGCAATTCATTGTCAGTGCCCATGCTGTCGAGCCATTGGGCTACACGGTCACGCGGAATGGCATAACCTGTCTTTCGATACTGCTCCAAGCGACGCACATCCTCTTCTCTCGTCTCTTCATCAGGGGCATCGAAATATAGGCCCTGCTCCCGCAATTGTCTCACCTCGCGATCGCCGAGGTTGTCATCGTCAAAACGGTACTCAATACCTTTGTAATTACCCTGCCAGCGCACCAGCGCTAGTCCTAATGACTGGCTCACGAGTTGGTTTTGAGCATTAGGAGCCAAGGACTGGTGTGATCCCTGGGTCAGTAGAAAGCCTGCCCAATCAGTCTGATTGAAGGGGTCAAACCAGAAATACTCCGATACACGTAGCTGGTTCTGATAAATCAGCTTTTTCTCGTTCTTGTCCCGCTCAGCGGTACTCTCAGACAGCAATTCAATAACTACATCCGGAGCTTTACCCTCCTCCCAAACCACCCAACTCAAACGCTCTCCTTTGGGGACTTCCTGCACAACAAAGAAGTCTGGTCCTCTAAAATCCTGGTTCTTTACCTGGGACAAACTGAAATAGACGAACATGTTGCCCCCCACATAACCATCTGACCGCTCTGCTAACCAGGGCTGTAGGGTATCAATCAGCATGTCCAACTGGACTTTGTGCCGTTGGGTCTCCATTGGGATGCCGTCATCATATGGAAGATCTGCCTGAGTCGGAGGCAGTACTACGTAAGGTGCAGCTAAAGTGTCTGACATGCCTACTCAACTCAGATTGCCAATTTATAACTCTATGTTAGTTCCTTGATTAGGTTAAGGTAAGTGCTGTAAGAAAAAACGGGTGCGGCAGGATTCGAACCTGCGACAGGCGACTTAGAAGGTCGCTACTCTATCCCCTGAGTTACGCACCCAAACGAAAACCTGACTTTGAGAGTCATTAGTTCTAATATCAGCTTTAATATTGTATCTGTGTCTCCCAGCACTCGGCAATATTGCGTGGTGAACTTTTGGAGAGAACATAAAGCTGAAGCCTTGCATGCAGAGAATGTACACTAAAAACAAAGCAGATCGGGTATGGCAGGAGTGCTGTGTGTTGTCCTCAAATGTTTAATGAGTTGGTTAAGCCGCCAGCAGGGTAAGGATTAGTGCAACGAGCGCTGTTTTAGTGCGTTCTACGTAATGCTGCTGTAGGTGATCGTTTTAAATCTGCCGATCGGAATTATCGCTCGGTGCATCACAATCAACCGGATATAACCTCCGGTACGTAAGAGAATTAGTTGCCATTGTTATGTTTATCCTAAAACCGCAGGATGTTGAAATTTCTAGCATTCCACATCCAAAACGGGACCAGCAAATTCCGATCCTTCACTATCAGGGGCAGACCTTTCGGTTGATTAGCGTGTTCAAGGCGGGTCAAGAGGAAGAGGCTAAATCCTTCTGGCGCGATTTGACCGATAACCGAGGCAAAGTCTGTGTCTTACTTGAGGAGCCAGAACGATTCAGTGTCTGGGGCAAAGTTCGGCTAGAACAAATAGCCGGTGATGCTTCTGGTGATGATAAGAGTGGTCCATTGACTCAAGCCTGTTTGTTACTGCTACAGGCAGTTTATTTAGACATTGAAGATTTGCTAGGCTCCAGACAAGCAAAAATGTTTCAAAAAGATGTCATGGAAGTGTTTCGGCAGTCACACTTTCCCAATACAAACTCACCGGATGCTGTTAACCACTTGCTCACAGTCGATCCGCTCTCGTCTCCTAAAATACCTCATTGGGAGGAACATCACTTGATTACCTTGTTGCAAGAACTGCACCGTCTTGGCAAAGCGTATTATGGCAATGCAAACTTTGCCGAACAAGTAAGTGATATCTTACAAGATATGCCCCCTGCGGAGCGATCGCAATTTATGCAATGGCTAAGTCAGTCCCCACTGGGTAAACTGTGGCATTAGTATAGAGAATATTTAACAAAATGCTTTTATGTCCAGTGCAAACACACACTCTTTTCTATGAACAGTCCTTTAAACAAGTCGTCCACGCCAGTCCCTGAAAAATCCCTGCTTCCAGTTCAGGCAATTGTCACAGCTGCAATTGTTTGGGGCGTCCTAGCGCTATTGTTCTTTCTACTGTTTAGCACAGAATTGCCAGGTGCAGATGGCGTTCCCAAACGGGCATCTTGGTACTTAATCGGTACATATGTCTTTGAAGAGGCGGCATTCTTGGGAGCGTCTATCCTATGTCTGAGAAATTGGGGCAGTCCAAATATTGTCAGTGGGCGAAATGTCTGGCTGGGTATAGGCTTGGGGTTACTGTCTTATTTCTTGGGGACCTTACTTTTTGGCTACTGGGAACTGGGTCTGCACATAAATCCCGATGTATCACCAGGAGATGCATTTTATATAGCGACTTACCTTTTCTTAGGTTGGGGGATGTTTCTTGCGGTTAGGTCCAGAAGACTTAACCTAGAGCGTTGGCAGTGGGCGATTGTGGCGGCGATCGCAATAATTGGAAGCTTATTGGCTTGGGTAATTTCCTATCCACCTTCAGCAGAGGCGCAGTTGCCTCAACCCGCTGCCCAAGAAGTCAAGGTGGTTGATACACCAACCAGAATAACTCTGATCAAAGCTGCTATTCAAGAGGCACCTAAAAAGTTAGGAGCATTGCTTAAGCCTTCTACATCTAAAGCTGTTTCTCCTGCGGAGTCTGCCGAAGCGTCGGCACCTGCTTGGGCCGATGAACTGGAACAAATACTAAAGCCATTCGGCCCAGCCGTAAACCTGCTTTATGTGATTTTTGACGTCGTCCTCTTGATTCTCGCCACAATGCTACTGCTGGCATTTTGGGGCGGACGTTTCTCTCAATCTTGGCGAATGATTGCAGCAGCGGCGTTTTCGCTCTACATTGCAGATATGTGGTTTAAATATGCTAACAACCACATTCCAAACTATCAAAGTGGAGCGTTACTGGAAGTATTTTGGGTGTTGAGTGCGGTGTTATTCGCTATTGGCGCTGCTTTGGAATATGACACATCCAGCCGTTCTCGCCGCACCATGACGCGGAAACGGGCTTAGGAACAACTGTGGTTATAACCGTGAGAAAACTATCAGATTCTGACAAGCGCGACATTCTTGACCTGTATCAAAAGCCTGGAGAGACAACCTCAACTCTAGCGGACCGCTATGGCGTGAGCAATTCGACCATTAGCCGTCTTCTTAAAAGCACCTTGCCTGAAGATGAGTACGAAGGGCTGATTCAGCAAAAGCGAGCAGCACGAGTTCCTCACACTGGGGCGACATCAAAGCAGTCTACTCTTGAAGAGACAGAAGCCACACCACTCCAACTGCCATTGGATGTACCTATTACAGAAGCCGCTGATGAGGCTACCTCTGCTAAACCGCAACCAGGCCCTACTCCGGTTGCCTCTGAGTTAGAACCAGAAACGCCAAAGGTAGAATTACAATCAGTTCTACCTCCCGTAACAACATCTGGCCCACGCCACCAAAATACAGATAGTAATCGTCAACGACCTCAAATACTAGACCGGACCGCTGCCAGCGCAGCCTATAGCAGTCCCAGTCAACTTCAGGAGGATGCAGAAGCCCAAGCCAGTGCTGCTGCCCACATGTTAGGGGAAGAGTTGCTAGACGAGTCGGAAGATTTAGCTGATTTAGATGAGGACGAAGATTTAGAAGATTTAGACGATGATTTGTATGATGACACACCTATAGTCAAAAGAGCAGTGTCATCTGAGACGCTGGTTCAAGTATTACCCTTATCCGAAGCCACTCTACCTAGAACCTGTTACTTGGTCATAGACCGAGCCTCGGAATTAATCACAAGACCGCTCAAGGATTTCGGGGAACTGGGACAAATCCCTAATCAAGAAGTGCAGCAGAGGACACTGCCAGTATTTGATAATCACAGAGTGGCCCGTCGCTTTTCAACTAAAAGAGACCGGGTCATTAAAATTCCAGATAGTAGATTACTGCAAAAGACTCGCTCCCATCTACAGGCTAAGGGGATTACGCGGCTGTTAGTTGATGGTCAAGTGTACTCATTCTGACCAAGGAAGCTTAGTCTTTGGTTTTTGGCTTTTGGTTGTTTGTACGAATAGCTGACAATACAAAATCCCACAGCCATGGCTGTGGGATGAGTCAAGCTGTTCGTTTAGCCTGCACTTCTATGGATGAAGATATTTAGCCGAGTAGCTGACCTACAGTTGTGAGCTGCTGCTCGCGGTCTAATCTACTAAACGAGTTCAGAAATTCGGTTGCTTCAGAGGAGACATGATAATCGGTTGGGATAGCGGTGACAGTGCTTCCTAATTTTTGGGCTAGCTGGTACCAGAATGCCAGCTTCGAGTCAGTGTCTAACGAGCCATACTCACCAGTCTTGACAGTATTGCCGCCTGTAGCAAGTTCAACCAGTGCCTTGCTAGGGTGTGGATCAAGTACTACCTCGTCTTGATCAGTCTTTTGAGCTGGAAGCAAATCGCGTAGAGCATCTAGCTGCTCTTGCTGAGATAGCTGCTCAACTTGCGTTACCAACCCATTTGCTGAGGCTCCCGTCAGAGAACCTGACGGCAGCGAGTCAGCTATTTGGTTATAGATTAAGGCCAGCACAGCTAGCTGCTCGTCTGTATTCAATCGCTTGAATGCCTGTACTTGTTGACTTTCACTCTTGCTTGCAGATGTCATGTGAATCCTCCAAAAGATTGCTGAAGCTGAATCGCTGCTTACTGATGGTCTTCTTCATAAATCTAAACATTCAACTTCAATGAATACCCTACAAAAAGATAGAGACTTGCCTCAAAATTATTGTGTGTAATTCTCTCAGAAGAGAGATGGAAATAAGTAAAGTGCTGCTGTAAAAGCAGACCGATATATATAGCAAAGTACGGGCAAGATGCCCGTACCACGTAACGGAAGTAAAAAGTCAATTTCCGTAACTGAAATGTGTGATTTGAATGAGTTCAGTCCATTAAAAACCCAAGATTCTTAAATTTCAGCGCCTCCCTTTGCTTCAGCACCCATCGGCGACACATAGTCACGGAAGAGGGTGATTTGCTGCTGAAAATCCAGCCCCTCAATCTTCTTCAATAGTTCTTCTGCTTGAGAAGAGAGTTCATACCCCGCAGGCATAGGAATGATAGTGGCGTTTTCCATACCTTGTGCCAGCCGGTACCAGAACAGCAGCTTGGTAGTTTCGCCCATAGAGCCGTACTCACGGGAGAACACATTGTCCGTATTGTTGATCAGATCGCGTTGAACCTGTAGCTGTTCTTCATGAGGTAATTCCTTGACCTGATTGAACAACCCCTCAGCTATATCGGGCGATACTGTACTTGCGCCAGGAGCCGCTGGTGTAATCGAACTGCCCATCTTCTTGTAAACAAACCAAAATAGAGCCAGCTGCTCGTCCACATCTAAGCTTTGAAAAGCTTTTACGTGCTGGCGGATGGTGTCGTCATTAGTTTGAGTAAATGTCATATTGCCCTCTGATTGCGTGAACAGCTCATTCTTCTTTCATCGTTGCCAAGAAGACCAAGCCAAAAGTTCTTGAACTAACAGGTCTTCTGCCGTGTTCCGTTCCTATCGACGTCTGAACAATACCAAAGGAGGAGATGTGTGTTTAACCTACTGAAGACAGAGCTGATAAACCTAACTCAGGACAGACGTAATGTTTTTTTAGTCTCGCCGCTCTTGATAGTCCTCGGAAGACTTAGGGTCTAATTCCCAACGGCGATCATCACGGTCTTCTAAAATGTCGTTCGTCCGTAGAAACGATCGATCATCCATCTCCAGCCCTACAGCTTTCTCCAATTCCTCTGTCACGTTCTGGTCGGGAGTAGCAACAGTTCCACCAACGGCTTCATCACCGACTGCATCCGCGTCTTGCCAATAAGCATCGACATCTCCCCCCGTTAATTCTGGGCTGGTTGATGTGTACTCATTCCTCTCGGCCTGCATAGAGCGTCCGCCTATGTTGTAACCTGGCAGCTCCTTAACACCTGTGCCATAAGATTCAGTAATCTCCTGTGGTAGATCCTCAGTGGCATCAACTTCTGTTTCATCTGGCGGCATCTCAGATTGAAATGCGTCGTCTTCAAGGCTACCTGCTTCTCTACCGATTTGACCCGTCATAATGCTGACTCAAAAGTGCGTATCAACGACAACTCTATCTCTATACCAGCCGTAGAGATCTATCCCTTTCGAGTGAACGAAATCTACGACTTTGGGGCGACGAGCAGAAAAGGTGTGGATGCGTAGCCTTGAGGTAAGTGACTCAGGACTTGAACTGATCTAAGACAAGAATGAAGTACGACGAATTTATCAAGCACGTTCAGAGCGCAGCTCAACTCCAATCGCGGGAAGAAGCAGAGCGTGCTACCCGCGCCACCTTGGAGACGTTAAAAGAACGGATTGTTGGGGATGAAGCAAGTCAACTGGCAGCCCAGTTGCCCGCTGACATCGGCAAGTACCTCCGAGGGCGAGAGGGAGAGGTTGGTCAACACTTTTCCTTAGAAGAGTTCTACCAGAAAGTGAGTGAGCGAGAGGGTGTAGAAGTGGACGCTTCTATGAGCCACGTTCGGGCCGTTTTTGATGTGCTGCAAACTGCCGTCACGCCTGGTGAGTTTGAAGATGTGCGAGTGAATCTATCTGAAGATTATGAAGATCTGTTTGCAGTCCCAAGCGAAAAGTCAGTTTCGTAGCATTAGCACAACACAAAAGGAAGGAATCAAATGGCAATTAATCAACAAGTCGGTAAGAAGCGAGTTGCTATCCTCATTGAGAATGGGGTCGAGGATTTAGAGTTTCAAATTCCTTACAAGGCCATTCAGATGGCTGGGATGGAGGCGGTTGTGCTTGGTACGCGCCTGAACGAAAACTATCAAGGTAAACAGGGTAAGCTTTCAATGGCAGCAGATGCCACGACGACTGAATCAATGGCATCGGAGTTTGATGCTGTTATTATCCCTGGTGGCGCGGCTCCAGACAGAATGCGGACCAACCCTAATACAGTCCGTTTTGTTCAAGACGCTATGGCCCAGGGCAAGCTGGTGGCTGCTGTTTGCCACGGACCGCAAGTTTTGATCGAGGGCGATTTGCTCAAGGGTAAACAAGCTACAGGTTTCATTGCTATCCGCAAAGATATGATTAATGCGGGCGCAAACTATGTAGATGAGCCTTTGGTCGTTGATGGCAACCTAATTACCTCGCGGCAACCGGGTGATTTGCCGATTTTCACTACCGCTATTCTCAATCGTCTCGGTTACGGCGGTAAAGATGCAGCCCTGCCAGACGAGAAAGATGCTCATGCCGAATGGTGGAAGATAGCTACTGCTTGGAATGGCTCAACCAAGGGTGAAATTGTTAAGGGGTTAAATACAGCCCTAGCGGGTGAGCGCTATTCTGAGGAGGCGTTCCAGAACTATGCCGAGAAGACTTCGGATGCTGAGTTGCGTGGTCTCCTGCAAGAAATTATTGCTAATAAGCAGGTTCACATCCAGAAGTTGGAAGCTAGACTGAACGCGATGGACGAAAAACCTTCATTAGCCGCGAACGCAGCCGATACCTACGCTAAGGTAAAGACTTCGTTACAGGGCAGCGATGACAGTTTCCTCCTACGCACTGCTTTGGGCGACATCCAAACTGGTGTTGTAGATGCCTACAATCTACGGACAAAGTTCAGCGATCCAGTAGCGACTGCTCTATTTACTGAGATTGAAACCGATTTAGCGATGTATGAGCGGCACTTAGCGGAACTCTACCGGGCACGGGTAGGAACGAGACAGGCGTCAGAGGCACCTGCTAAGCCAACAACTGGTGCTGCTGTTGGAATGTAGATAGTGAACAACTCGTAGTTCGTAATTCATCCAAATTACGAACTACGAATTATTTTAAGGAGGTGGAAAAGTGACTTCAATTTCTGAGGACAAGTCTGGGGCAGGTGAAGGTGAGGCTGGCGGCGTCAGCGGAATCGAACGTTGGGGTTCGCTTATTAGTGGTGGGGCACTGGTGCTGTTAGGGTTGAAGCAAGGCTCCTTACGAGGAGCGCTCACGGCGATCACAGGCGGCGGATTAATCTATCACGGTGCAGCTGGACAGAAGAGCATACAAGAAGCAACGGGCATGAACCAAAGCATTAAGGTTGAAAGGACCGTAACGATTAATAAACCGGCAGAGGATCTCTATCGCTTCTGGCATAATTTTGAAAATCTGCCGACCTTTATGCAGCATCTTAAATCCGTGAAGGTGCTTGACAATAAGCGCTCCCACTGGGTTGCTAGTGCGCCTCTGGGTGCAAGCGTTGAATGGGATGCAGATATTATTGACGACCGAGAGAACCATTTGATTGCTTGGGCGTCAGTTGAAGGAGCAGATGTTGATAACTCTGGGTTTGTACGCTTTCAACCGGCGACAGGTGGACGTGGGACAGAAGTGAAGGTGGTGATGGAATACAGTCCGCCTGGTGGTGCGGTTACAGCTGCAATCGCTAAACTCTTTGGTGAAGAGCCAGAACAACAGATTCGTGAGGAACTGCGCCACTTTAAGATGCTGATGGAGACTGGCGAGATTGCTACAACTGAAGGCCAGCCTGCTGGTCGGTAATGAGGCTCTAGTAAACTCAAACAGATAAAACTTACTGCGTACTGCTTGCTCTAGTAGAGTCAAAATGCAAGAGGACGTTCACCTCTGGCTTGATAGAGCAGGCTTTCTAAAACAACCGCATTGGTATTAACGTCAATCGAGGCATTTGTTCCCAGATGAGAATCCTCATATCGCCCTGAAACGTAGCCGCGATTTGGAGTGGTCAAGTTCTGGACCGAGTCTCGCAGCCTTTTGGTATAGGAGTTCGGCATCAATGCTCTCCAGGCGAATGCCGCCTTAGTGCTGAGAAACCGTAACTGAGGATAAGCTCTTCCTTGAGTGGTAATCGCCTGCCAGGGTTGACCATTGGCATAGATGTTGTAATAGAGAAAATAAGGTGGACGATCCAGAGAATCTTCATTAACAGCTGTCAGGATGCCGGTGCGCTCAAACCTCTGTACCTGCACTTTGAAGAGATTCCTGATTTGAGGCTTAACAGCATCCGGCCAGCCCAATTCTAAGCCCCACAGTACATAAGGTTCACTCGTAAGATAGTTACTAGCACCAGAGTTATTCAGGTTGCGCTGATCGACCTGCAAAGCGATGCCGTCAAGTCGAATTGTTGTTGTAGGTGGATGGTATAAAGCCTTTTTAGCTTCAAGTCCCCATAGCTTTAAGCTATAGGCTGCATATTGCTCGTAGCCTAATCTTCCTTCCTGCACTTCGTGAATTTGACCGCCTGCTCCTGGAATTCCACCGCTTAGCCAACCAGCTTTTACGAGTCGTGCTGTTTGCCAGCGGGCAACGATGTGATTGATGCGATCGCGATACTCCGGATAGTGCGATCGCAAAACATACAGTCCTAACAAAAACCTTGCCATATCTAAAGCTGACCAACCACTCCTGCCATGAGGATCAGGGCTGTCATCGAGTTGGCGCATCTCAGCCGTGCGGGTACTGTAGGCTTTATTGGGCAAACCAGTCGCCGGTACCGGCAGTGTTTCCAATGTATGTAGCAATGTCGTTAAGCGCTGTTGAAACAGATAGGGCGCTAATAACCCTAGCTGTCGAGCGGCATCAATTGCTAGCAAGGCACTACCCTGGTCCCATAGAGTTGTCCATGGCATGTTGTCAACCGAGTTGACTAAACCTGTTTGAGAATTCCAGTTGTGTTCAAAATACCTCCAGGCTCGTTGGGCGGCAACTCGGTCTGTTTGAGTTAATCGTCGTGGATTTGGTGAGGGGGGAGTGGCAGGTGCAGCAATTTTGGGGAGTGGTTGACCTGCTGGTGGTGTCGGAGATGTTGTTGGCGCTGGTGGAGTAATCGGATCCGGCGTAGTCGCTGCATCTGATGGCGATAGGCTGGGATTAAAATTCTCAGGGGCAGCAATTAATTGACGATGTTGCTCAAAGATATGCTTGCGATTGAGTGTAACTGCTGGTTGTCTAATAGAGTTTACGGTAGAAACACGCCCTAGTTCTGTACTGGGACAGGTCAAAGGTTGTTGGGTCGTTAGGTACAACAATGATGGTAAAATCGCGATCTTCATTTGGCTAAAAGATTGCTGCTGATTGCCCAGTAAGTTCCAGAAGTATCAGAAATTATCCCGGCTTTCGGCGTAGCTGTGTAGGGTAGACCGCGACCGGCATCTCCCTGCCTGACTGCCTGCCACCAAGGAGAGTCGGTTTTTGTGCTAAGACGAACCACAGGCTGCTGATTCGTCGCCTGGTATAGCAAAGCTTGCAGAATCAGGCTGTTGGTGCTGCTGTTTGTCACCGTTGCTGTTTTGCCTGTTTCTTCGTCAAAGCCTTCGTAGTAGCCCAGCGACGGATTGTACAAGTCCGTTGTAGCCTGCCATAGCTCATGGGCATAGGTATCTGGAAACAGCGCATGAAAGGCAAAAGCGACTGCTGTGCTGATGATCCGGGTGTCTGGCACTTCTTTACCGTCATCCCCTAATGTTGCCCAAGCTTTACCGTGACCAATGATCGTGCTATTGACGACGTATGGTTTGTGGTCGGTCAAAGTGGTACCTGCGCCGGTAAATTTGCCAGTTCGACGGTAGCGTGCGGCTTGAGCTTGGAATATAGGGTAAGCTAGTGATCGCATTTGAGGATCGAAGCCAAACTCTAAACCGTACTGTAAGAACGGATTGCTAACCGTGTACTGATTCGCCTCTGCGTTCACATCCGGTCGCAGGCGATAGATAGGTATTTGTACTCCCTCAACTGAAGCCGTTTGATACTGTCCACCTACGGCGGAGCGCTCTACCCCAAATCCCCATAGCTGAAACCCACGGGCAGCATACTCTTCATAACCGAGGCGAGTTTCACTCTTGATGCGCGTGAGCATTGGCGTTAATCCGGTCGGAGATACCCGTCCAGCATCGCGTTCAGCGGTGGCGCTCTCTAGTATGCCGTTGCGCACGACTCGCAGATATGACCAGTCCAAGACAATCCGATCCACAGCGGTGGTGTATTCTGGATGACAGCTCTTCAAGTTATAGAGCGCTGCCAGCATCCGGCCAACGTCTAGCCCTGAC
>CAXUIV010000072.1:0-11993 GCA_964250875.1 uncultured bacterium | reverse complement strand
AAGACTGGCACCTCCACATTTCGACCTACGGGCATTTTTGAACTGATTGATGGCAGAATCATCAGATCAAATAACGTCCAGATGGAAGTAAAGTTTAATTGCCCTAGCATGACTGCATCTTGATTCAAATCCTGAAGGAAGGCGCTCCCAGGACGCATCTGGCTACCGCCGGGACCATTGCGAAAGAAAGCTGTCAGCGTGCCGTGGTGAGGAGAAGCTAAAGTAATGAAGCGCTGAACGCGGTTGTTTCCCCCTAGCCGTTGAACATAGTAGCGACTAACAATGCCTCCCATGCTAAATCCAACAAGATCCAATGGCTGTTCCGGTCCAAAAGTGGCAGCGACACACTCAGCAATTTGACCGGCTAACTGATCGAGACCGAGGTCGCCGTTACTGGGGATCAGGTCTAGATCATATACAGACCAGCCGAGCTGGGTGAGATAGGGAACCATTTTGTGAAAAATTGCGCCCGTGTCATTGATGCCATGAACTAACAGTACGGGATTGCGGTGGTTTGAGTTGTTCATTCTACCCTTCACTATCCGATTAAAAACTGTTGAGTATTATTACTTATAAATTTCATTCATAAAGTTTTGTCAAGAACTGTCTAATATTCTTGCTTTCAATCACTGAACAATCTCATAATTAATTCTGATTGAATGCAGGTTCCAGGTTGCCTGAGAGAGATATTCTCAGGGCAGTTCGCCGGTGATGTGAAGACTGCGCTTTGATAAAAATGAGGCGGAGTAGGGCTGTCACCTGAATGGAGCTAGCAAAGCAAAAATTGGACCGGGCAACCAGATTTTGATACCAGGTAATATTTTGCCGTTTTCAAGCATTTGCGGGCAAGGTTGTTAGCAAGACGTCAGGAGCAGTTGTAATGGTTGGCTTTATCAAAAAATTATTCAGCGGGATTATAGCTTTCTTCGGTGGGCTTTTGGGCGGGAAAAAGTCTGAGCAAATTACGAAAGACGCAGCTTCACTGGCTGAGAAAACAGTTTCTTCAGCTGAAGAATTAGTTTCTTCCGCTACTGCCAAAACTCGTAAAGTGCGCGGTTACTTCCTAGAGCTGGTTGAGGGTGAGGAGACGAAGCCTGAAGTTAAATCAGCATCCTCAAATGGAGTGAAGACTCCTCAGCCTGTTACTGCTGCTAAACCTACCAAGGCTGCCAAGGCTGATGTGACTTCGCAAGCGGAGACAAACGGTCAAGGTGGTGGTCAAGCTGGCATTCAGGGTGGCAAAGTCGATCTCGTGCAGACGGCTGAAGGCGTAAAGGCTCAGCCTGCTAAAGCTAATACCAAGAAAGTAGAGCAAATCAAGACTGAAACTACGTTTGCTCCCAAATATCTCGCTCCGTCCGGCAACTCATCAAATACACGTCGGCGTCCTGGACCAAACATGAATCCTTTCCTGGACATGGCACGTCAGGTTAAGACTCAAGGCTAGTTGTTTGTTGTTGGTTTTTGGTTGTTAGCTGTTGGTGGGAAAAATGCCTACTGACAGCTAACTTGCTCTATGCCCGGCGCCCGATGCTCGATGCCCTATACCCAACCGTTCACTTAACAGCCGAATTTTTAAGAAAGACTAGACTGCTATACAGGTGAAAAGCTGGATCCCAATTCGTAGCGGCTCGGCGAAACAGATGGACATGAGAGCGAATGTGACCGAGCAATTCTGGTTGGTCTAGCACCGTCTCGCCAAAAGGTGTGAAATCTGACCAAACTGTGACCTGGGGCAGTTGCTGGGCGAGAAAAGTGAGCAGGCTGTTCCAGTTGATTCTAAGCGTTGTGTGGCTGAGGTTCTGGTCCTGTTGAGGCGCGATCGCTGCACCCTGTTGAAATTGGTAGCCACTGTCGTAGAGCCGCAGAATACAAAGTCTGCTGGAAAGGTGTAGATCGCAAAACTGGGCATAATCCTGGGTCTGAGTTTTGCGCTGTAGCCTGCCGCGTCGATCGAGATCCACAACCTGTTCAAAGATTGGCAACAGACCTGTCACTCGCTGCGTAATCTCTGACCAGTTGAAAGTGAGAGAACCCAACTGACCTTGTTCGTTGTGGCAGACGGCTACAGCTTGAGGCCCATCAACAGCCTGAAAATAGCTGACCTGAAAAACTTGAAGTTTCTGCAACTGGGCTAATGTCACCCAAAAGCAGGGAATGCCGGATTCACGCAGGTTCTGACCTAAAAAGCGTAGTTCACCAATTGGGCCGCTTCGATATAGCCTCCAGCCCCGACCAGGTAGCTGTAGCCGCGCCGTGTAAGGGTCAAGCTGCATAATCTGGGCAAACTTTTGAACAGAGGCAGTTCTGTCAACGGTGATTGGTTCTAGGATTAATACACCGGGCTGCGTACTGCTAGGATCGGCTGTTGCTGCGGCTAGCAAATGATTTCGCTGTTCTTGCTCAATTGCTTCTAGTCGCTGCAAACCTTGACGTGCTTGAGCCACAATTTTGACATTGGTCGCATCGCGCAGCAGTTGACGGTAGATCTTTTGGGCTGCCTCTAGCTTGCCAGAGACTTCCTGTAATCGTCCCAAGTAGAACTGTACCCAAGGGTTTTGGGGCGATTCTTTCAGCAATTGTTTCAGTAACTGAGCTGCGGTACGATAGTCTTCGCTATCAAAGGCAGCAGCAACTCGGTCGAGCATGAGCTAATGGTGAATTTTAGTGCAATACCGTTCGGTTGATGGTTGCTCGTGAAAATCCAAAGCACATAGAGACATTACATGCAACATCTTTACTCAAAACTTAGAACTCAAAACTCATAACTCCTCAAAGGCTGCTGTCACTAATGATAGAGCGACTACGGGTGCCGTGACTGCTCTAAGAATACGACGACCTAGGGAGACAGGTTGAAATCCTGCCGCGATCGCCTCCTCTACCTCAGCTGCTGTCCAGCCTCCCTCTGGACCAATAGCAATTGAGATTTCCGCACCTGCCGAGACGGGATAAAGGGCAAATTTTAAATGAGGGCAGGCATCGCGAGTGACGCAAAGATAGTGATGAGCGGCAGTCGTTGCTGTCAGACTAGTGGTAAAGGAAACTGGCTCTAAGATCGCAGGTACGACAGAGCGCTCTGATTGCTCAGCCGCCTCTTGAGCAATACGTCGCCAGCGCTCTACTTTTTGCGCACTGGGATGCAGTAGGGTTCGGTTGCTTACTACGGGTGCGATTACGGTGACGCCTAGCTCGGTGCAGGAACGTACCACTTCATCAAACCCGTTGCCCTTTGGTAGTGCTGCAATCAAGGTCACTGCCACCGATAACTCAGTTTGAACCTGAATTACCTCTAGAATTTCGGCTTGGTTCACCCCTATCTGAGCCAGCCACCACTGCCCCTTGCCATCCATAGCAATAAAGTGATCGCCCTGCCGCAACCGCAACACATGCTCCAGATAATGCTGCTGTTGAGTGTTCAGCAGAATTTTCTGGTCTTGCAGTTGAGAAGGGGCGATCGCCAATCGTTGCAGTTGAGCCAAGGCTAGCCGTCCGACTGATGTCCCAAGAAAGCCTCAATCGCCTCTGTTGCCAGCTGTGATATAGGCTTGCCCTGACGATCTGCCTCTGTTTTCAACTGCGTATAGATGTCATCCCGCACGCTGATTCGACGGCGAATCTTACCGGGAACACCGCTTTTGTCTAAATTTGATTCCCCCTCGTTAGTGCTGATTTCATCGCCAGCATTTTCATCAATGCTAGCCTCAGGAGTTGCTTGTTCCTTGTCTGGAGTGCCATCGCCGCTTGGAGTCTCATCAACAGTAGGCTCTGAAATAGACTCTGATTCTGCCGAGCAGTTGATGGAGAACTGCCGGATAGATGTTAAGCCGACGCGATCGCAAAAGTCTCCCAACTGTTCCCCCGCCTGTCGCGATTGTTTGAAGTAGACAAACACTGGTTCTAGTTCCGCCTCTAAGTCATTGATGTGCATTTTATCCACATAAGGTGTCGCTAATCGCGTTTGATTAGCGGCACCGCCCAACCACACCTGGTAACTCTCGTTTCCACTGCCCACAAATCCCAGTTCCGCCATGTATGGTCTAGCACAACCGTTGGGGCAGCCAGTCATCCGCACCACGAAATGTTCTTGCTCCAAGCCTACCCTTTCCAGCAGCGTTTCAATCCGCTTCAGGACGCTGGGCATGATCCGTTCCGATTCGGTAATTGCTAAGCCACAAGTCGGGAAGGCAGGGCAAGCCATTGAGTACCGCACCAAGGGGTTAATCGCCTCTGGATCAGCCTGAACGCCACAACGATGGAGAATCTCTTCAATTGCCCTCTGCTGGCTGGGTTCGATGTCACAAAAAATCAGGTTGTGGTGCGGAGTCAGCCGAATGGGCAAGCCAAACTGCTGCACCACCTCTCGCAGCGCTGTCCTTAACTGCAAGGAGCCTTCATCCTTAATCCGGCCATTTTCAATCGAGATGCCGAGGAATAGTCTTCCATCTCCCTGTTCGTGCCAGCCCAAGAAGTCTTTGTACTTAAATTCTGGTAGCGGCTTGAAGGGTGCTAGTGATTTGCCAAAGTATTCCTCTACAGTTGATCGAAATTTGTCAACTCCCCAATCGTGAATCAGGTATTTTAAACGAGCGTGACGTCGGTCTGTGCGATCGCCATAGTCGCGTTGAGCAGCCACAATTGCCTTGACAAGGTCGTAGACATCTTCCTTCTCTACATAGCAAATCGGGTCAGCCAACCGCGTAAATGTCTCCTCCTTGTTGTGGGTGCGGCCCAGTCCACCACCGGCAAAGACATCAAATCCCTCTAGCTCCTCGTCCTTGGTTATCACTACCAGGCTAAGATCTTGGGAATACAGATCGATCGAGTTGTCTCCTGGTACCGTTACCGCCACCTTGAACTTACGGGGCATGTAGTGGTTGCCATAAATCGGCTCTACACTATCGTGGACAATTGATCCTGTACCATTGCGCTGCCGTGCTGCTACGACATCTGGGTTCTCTTCTACACTAATAGCCTGTTCCCCATCCAGCCAGATTTCGTAGTAAGCACCTGTCTGAGGCGTCAGCAACTCAGCGATGTTGTGGGCATACTCGCTGGCGTACCGATATTCTGGTCGGTTTTTAAAGGGAGCGGGTGGTGCCATCACGTTGCGATTGACGTCACCGCAAGCTGACAGCGTCGAACCCATGTTTTTGATGATGGCGGCGATCGCTGCCTTGAGATTTCGCTTCAAAATCCCATGCATCTGAAACCCTTGACGGGTGGTAGTCCGCAGCGTCTGATTTCCGTATTCGCTCGCTAAGCTGTCTAGGGTAAGATACAGTTGCGGTGGCACAAACCCACTGGGGTTTCTCGTTCGCAGCATGAACTGGTAGTCTTTCTCCTGTCCCTTGACCCGATTATCTCGATTGTCCTGCTGATAGGAACCATGAAACTTTAAAATCTGAACCCCATCTTCTGAGAAGTGGTTCGTGTCCTGAAGTAGCTCCGTTGCTACTGGCTCACGCAAGAAATGACTGCGT
Source organism: uncultured bacterium (assembly GCA_964250875.1). GTDB lineage: Bacteria > Cyanobacteriota > Cyanobacteriia > Cyanobacteriales > Chroococcidiopsidaceae > CAXUIV01. The sequence goes on along the minus strand of CAXUIV010000072.1, from coordinate 6,513 downwards.
TCCTTTATACCTTCTACTTTAGAAGGCTTACGGATTGCGGGAGTGGGAGCTGAAGATATAACCATTGGAGTTGCAAAGAATTTTCAATCAAACATTCGTTACTGCCTCTAAAAAAGGCAGAGACAGCTCGTAGCTGCTCAATTACCGCTAATCCGGTCGAAATTGGGATGAATAATAACAGTTAGATCTTACCATGACAAAAAGCTGGGCCTACCACCAATGTAACAGGGATGGCCCTCGTCTTAGAGGATGTTTGAGAAGTTGTAGAGGCCCTAGATCCCGCATATCCCTATATCCCCACCAACCTATCTCCCCATCACCCCATTTCCCCATCTCCCGGTCAGATTGTGGCTGTACGTGATCGCCCCTAAGCTAGTGAGCAGACAAGTAGTTCCCAACCATAGCAGGATGTATGTGGGCATCATCACAACACCAACCATGAACCAAGTAAATACATGCATGATCATCACCAAGGCTGGGATGCTAGCAATTCCAGCTGCTAGCCACACCTGAGTTGGAGGGCGACGGAGTGCTGTAATTACTGTCAGCGTGGTGGCGACTAAGTTAGCTGGGACTAAAAATGCACAAATGCCGATGCAGTTAGCGCGTGAGAATTCGGCTAAAGAGTTGAGGTCAAACATTGTTTTTTAAAGTTTAGTTGGAAGCATATCACTTTATGTAAAAACACCACTTTTTAGCGGCACCAATACTTAATCTTACTCGTTACCTATTCGTTGCTTGTGTAGATGCTATTTCTCCCGTACCTGTTTGCAGCGCATGGGGCGAGTTAATTGTGTCCCTTTGCTCATCTGTTCACCCTGAGACTGATGTAAGCACAGATGAAGCTGTCTAATTTTATTAATAAAAGTTCATCTTGTAGTTACATACACAGGTGAGTCATGTGTCACCAGTAGGTTTAAGGAGTCTCAGCAATGCAATTGAAGCCAATCAACCAGCAAGTTGTTGTAATCGTTGGTGCCTCCAGTGGCATCGGACGTGAGACAGCCCTCCAGTTTGCGAGACGAGGGGCAAAAGTCGTTGTCTCTGCCCGCAGTGAACCAGGATTGGCATCTTTGGTGGACGAGATCCAGCGTGAAGGCGGTGAAGCCGTCGCTGTGATTGCTGATGTCGCCGAATTTGAGCAGGTAAAGGCGATCGCAGACAAAGCCGTAGTACAGTATGGGCGGATAGATACTTGGGTACATGCTGCTGCTACCGGCATTCTCGCCCCCTTCGACCAAATTACGCCGGAGGAGTTTAAGCGCGTTGTTGATGTCACTTTGATGGGGCAGGTTTACGGGGCAAAAGCAGCATTGCCTCACCTGAGGCGCGAAGGTCGGGGGGCACTCATTCATGTCTCCTCAGTGGAGGGCAGACGTGCTGTGCCGTTGCAAAGCCCCTACTCTGCGGCTAAGCATGGTCTTGAAGGCTTTCTTGAAGCTTTGCGCGTTGAGCTACAGCACGAAGGCATTCCTATCAGTGTCACGAGTATACTGCCAGCAGTCATTAATACACCTTTCTACAATAAAGCCCGCACCAAGCTTGGCGTCAAACCAACAGGAATACCGCCCTACTATGCGCCTAGCTTAGTCGCTGACGCGATTCTCTACGTTGCTGAGCATCCAACTCGTGACTTTATTGTTGGAGATGTGGGCAGAGTTTTAGATGTCCTACAGCGAGTCTCACCTTCATTGGTGGATGCTTTACTGTTACTCATCAGCTTTCAAGGGCAGCGTACCAACGAACCGAAGTCTGAAGATGCGCCGAACAATGTCTTTGCACCAATTGCAGGCTATGACAAAGTCGAGGGAGACTTTGGCAACTTAACGATACCCTCAGTGACTGACTGGTTTGAAAAGAATCCGCCGTTCAAATGGGGCGCGATCGCCGCTACAGCTCTAGGAGTTGCAGTTTTAGCGGCGTGGCAATCTGGCAAGGATATTTGAAGCGCTTCTGCACATTAAGCCTGCTCAATTTAAGCCCCACGAAAGAGTCAAAAGCGATACAAATTGAGGTAACTTCAGAAAAACTCGACTGGTTGACCCTTACCAGCCGGGAGCATCTGGTCCCTGCTGCACTTAAAGCCGGGTCGATTCATTAGCAACAAAAGTGAGAATATCATCCATGACGAACGAACCCAACCCAATCAAACAAGACGACCCAAGTGAAGCTGAGCCAGGAAGGGGTGCCCCAGGAGACGACCACTACGCGGTACAGATGGCACAAACAACAGCAGTTAATCCTCCCGATGTTGAGATTCCTGCAAACACTCATCCCGAATTGAGTGAAAAGCAACTAGAGGCTTTTGAAAAGCAAGAAGAACCAACGGGTCTGCACACTACAGACGGGTATGTAATTGACGAATCTGGTCGGCTCGATAACTTTGCGATTGAGCCTCCTATGTACATTCAAGGCGAAGAGCCTGGGAAGTAAAGTTTTGATTTTTGAATTGAGGAAGCAAAAAACAACTCTGACTTAAAACTTCACTACGGAGCAGCGGGATGAAAAGCTCTCGCATTAGCGTAGCGAAGGCTAGCGCCTTCGCTACGCTAATGCGAGAGCTAAAAAATGTTTAATATTCAACTCAGCAATGCCCAAATTTCCTACTGTATTGGCTCAAGACTGTTACCGCTCGTGGTTTGAAGCTGCTGTGATGGCAAAAGGCGTCCTACAGCCTGATTAACAAAAGATTGTAGGAAAGCCATCCTCCTGTTCTGCTGAAACACTCTTTGCAGGGTCAGCTTTAGGCGATCAAGATTCAAAGAACTTCCAGTGCTTGCAGACAGCTCTTGTTCCTGAAAATACTCGATCAGACTTAAGCCTGCTAGACGAGTGAGGTAGGCAGCACTTACGCCCTGTACTGCTCCACCAGCAACAAAGGTAACGGCATTGCTCTTGAGGATGCCGCTTACAGTCTGGGTAGAAAGCTCTACTAAACCTAACTTGACTATCAGGCTTCCCAGCGTTCCAGCTACAGCTTGAGCTTGCTGGAGGGAGAATTTTTGCTGATAAACTTTACTCAAATCCATGATCAACTGAGCGTTGATGGCACCTGCGGCTAAGAGATCGAGGGCTGGGACAGGGTTAGCAAAGGCGGCGGCGGCGGCGATCCACTGATACTGTTCAACAACTGGCAGGGCTTGCTTGCGTCGAGCTGCATTCAACAAAGTTTTCGCCTCAGTTTTCAGCGAATGAGCCATTCGGTGAGTGGACGCCCACACTAGCTGTTGTCCTTCCTGGGTCAAGATTTGGGCTAGCAACTGGCTCAACTGCTCTGTATCTGGAGGTGGAGTCTCTAGCCACTCCTGGATGGAACCATCTGGCTGGTGCTGACGCACTTTTATGGGATTGGGAGATGCTGAGGTCGCTACTACATTCTCTATTCCCAGTAGTGAATGCAGTCGTTGACGTAGCGAAATCAAAACGGCGGCTTGTCCGGGTAATTGGTCTTGCTTGTTGAAAACTAGAACCAAGCGCTGATTTACCCCCAACTGCTGTAGGGTACGAAACTCTGAGTCTGTGAGGTCGCCGTCAGTGACTAACAGCACTAGGTCGGCGGTGATCGCTGGTGTTTTCGTCCCAGCCTTCAGTCCAGGTGTAAACAAGGCTGGAGTCTCTTGCAGATGTAGAGACATTCTTGGCGTCTCCCCAAGCTTCAAACTCGTTTCCAGTACCTGAATGAGTGTGGTTTTACCTACCGACTTGCCGCCAGTCACAGCTACCTGGATTTCCTGCCGGTTCAGCTCAGCACCGAGTCTGGCTACTCGTTCTCGCAGTCGTGCTAACGCTTCACAATCGTCTAATGCTGACAGACAATTCACTGCATCTGCCGCTTGGGCGATCGCTTTCTCCACTGTTGCCCTATCTAGGATTTCAGGTGGCAATTGGGTCTCTTGGGTCTTTTGCTGAAACAACCAAAAGCAGCTGCCGATGGCGATCGCCCCTACTAAACCAAATTCACCTAGCTGAATCAGTGAGTGGTGCAGGCTCTGTAGCAGCCAAAGCCCATATGCTAAACTGATTCCCCCGACTAAAATGGGTCGTTGCAACTTCACAGCCATCTATTCCTCCACAAGGGTATAACTGCCAAAATGCAATTTCTACGGTCTGAAATTTTGGCATACGTCCCTCTACCTATGCTAAGCCCCTGGAGGAACTGTCATCAAATCTCTACACGAGCCAGGTAATTAAGATAAAACGAAACCCTGCATCATGGCTATGATACAGGGTTTTGTTTGTTTACGCTTTGGTGGCGGGAAGTGGATTTGAACCACTGACCTTCGGGTTATGAGCCCGACGAGCTACCAGGCTGCTCTATCCCGCGTCAACTTATTCAGTATAGCGGTAAAGTTAACAGTTTGACAACTACAGCATAGATAATTCTCCAACAACCTCTAGGCGCTTGAAATTACCCAAGGCCATAAAGGTCTCAGCCAGTGTTTCCGCAACGGTAGGACTAATCCAGCCCATCTGCTTGAGTAGATGAATAGCGACGGCATACTTAGCCCGCTTTGCGCCGTCCATTACTTTAATTGCTAAACCCATTCCCTCACCGATCCTGCCAATACATTCAACTCCTTCTGCCCCTGCCTTACTCACCAGTTCCCCTGCCGTCAAGCGCATCAGTTCCGTATCAAATTCCCCATCTCCTGCCACCATGACAGGGTGATAAGTCATGGCACGAACAATGCGCTCCATGTCCAAGTTGCTACCAGAGGCTAACTGAGCATATAAGGATGCCATCTGGCCCAGCTGCATCAAATAAGTAGGAGCGCCACAGTCATCATGAGCTTGAATAAATTCCGCCGCTGGCATGCGCAGTATTTCTGACACTTTGCCTAAAATCAGTTGTTGAACTGGGTGGTTATACTGCAAGTAATTATTTAAAGGCCAGTGCCGTTGCTGACAGACAGCTAGCATACCTGCATGTTTGCCAGAGCAGTTGTACTCTAGTGAACTACGCTTGCCATCTGGAATCGGACACTGGAGTGCTGAAGGGTCAATATCGGCACGCCAAAGAATTCGGAACACCTGCCGCACCTGCTCTACTGTGCCTTTATGAGAGCTACAGATGATCGCTAAGTCCCGGTCTGTTAAGTTGTAGCGTTCTAGTGTCCCAGTGGTAGTGACGGCTAAGGCTTGAAATGGTTTGAGGGCAGAACGGACAAACGTGGCAGTTTCTGCACTTCCAGCAACGGATAAAACACGCCCCCTGTTGTCACAGACAACAGCCTGGACCTGATGGCTGGATTCTATAATACCTTCTCGCAGCAGTCTGACTTCCAGTGCTGCGGCTTGAGTTCGTTTTCCCCTTGTCATCCGATTTTGGATTTTAGATTCGAGCGCTGTCACTCGTTAACGAGTGAATTGGATTTTGGATTTGCAGGCAATTTCCGGAGGTGTCGCTTGAAAGACGCACAACTGTGTTGAATCTTTGATCCAAAGTTCTGATTTTATGGCTAAACTGTACCACTTGTAGGAACATATGAGACAACTTCATCTAAATTTCAATCACTTGCTACTAGCCGCGAGAACAAACCACAGAAGGCCATCTATTACGAGCAATACAGCCAGAAATGCGAAAGTTTGCTGTAGCCGCTGAAAAACCGGCTGAATTTGGTAGGTGACAATCAGCCGGTCGCGCGTCAAGACTGCTGCTGGCTTTGTCCAAGTCTGACCATCATACCAACCAGACTCCTCATAAAAGATGGTCGGACTCACAAGGCGATTTCGCACATAGGACCAACCCAAGTAGATTCGCACAAGAGTCAGCGCCACTGCAACACTCGCTCCTGCCGTACCGCAAAGGGTAAACTGAACGGCATACTTAGAGGGCGCAAAACTCGCTGCGGCGACTGGTCCTACCACAAACCATGACACACACCAGACCCAAACAAGTTTTTGGATATATTGACTCCAATCAAGGATGCAATAGCTAAACAACCATGACGTTTTTAGCTCTTCGTACTCGTTGAGCGGTTGCTGTTCGGCAGGAACTGGGCAAACAGAAACCGAAGACTCGGTCATAGCACTAATCATCCATTGACTGTGATTCTGGAAGTTCTATTCGTTCAGCATGACCCCAGAACGCTTCTAGATTATAGAACTCTCGCTCTTTTGGCATCATAATATGAACCATAACGTCGCCATAGTCCTTTAACACCCAAGTTCCCTCATTTTGCCCTTCAGTCCTGATTGGCTTCTGTTGCCATGCTTGCTCTACCTCATCCTCAATTGCTTGAGCGATCGCTCTTACCTGCACTCGGGAGAACCCCGTCACCAGTACAAAGTAATCAGCCAAGTATGAGACTTCCGCCACCCCTAGGACGATGATATCGCCAGCTTTGCGGTCAGATGCGGCTTGAGCAATGGTCAAAGCTAAGGCCCGACTCTGATCTGGGTGAGCAAGGGCGGGATTAGCGGCACTTTTAGTAGCGAAGACAGACTGTAAAGGGAAGTTGGCTTGGGGATAATCAGACATTCAACCTCATATATGCTATCTACGTTTTTATC
>CAXUIV010000071.1:0-12011 GCA_964250875.1 uncultured bacterium | reverse complement strand
ATATTAAAACACTCCGATCTTTTGCGTATTCCACAATTTCATCCGCCTTAGTACGGTCAGGGTCATCCGAAAAAATTGCGAAGTCAATATCTACTAATCCTCTGTATCGTCTGGCAACATCGGGATTATAGCGGTCAGCTTCAAGCAAAATGAATGGGATTTTTGAATCCGAAAAGTATTGAGCGAAAGTAGTGCAAATTAAGCTTTTGCCAACCCCTCCTTTGTCCCCGTCAAAAAAATGAACTGTTTGACTTTTTTGCACAATAATTTCAGCTTCTTTAGATATTTCTTCAGCTTCTTTAGGTGTTTGCTTCGCTGTTGGTTTCGTTGTTTTTTTCATCTTGACTCCTACATGTTAAACTCATCACTTACTTTGGCTTTGTCACTTTTGTAAGCAGCACCATATTCTTGTTTTGGCTTCTCTTCTGCTTTTAATTTGGCAGATGGCTCGGAAGATTCTTGATTGCTTTTAGCTTTAGCTGTCTTTGTTACTACTTGAATATCAGCATCAGTTTCAAGAACTGATGAATCGATTGTACCTGATGTTTCTTTAGTTGTGTCAGTTTTTTTGCGGCCAGAACTCCGTTTTTTGGTCGTTGCGGTTTCAGGGTTTTTAGCAATTTCCGCATAGTATTTGCTAACACTACCGGGTTTAACACTGTCAGCACCGCTTGCAGACTCAATAATTTTTGCAATTTCTTCCCATGAAGCTTTATGATTTCTTGCTTTTTGAATCAGCGGAAAGTACATTTTTACTACTTCGCGAAGACTGAAACTTGACTGCCAAGAATCATCAACTGATTCTAGCTGTGCCTGAATTATGGCTAGTGCGTCTTTACTAATTTTTGCCATTGTTGTTACGAGTAGAGTCTGAATTAATCTTAACAAAGTCTTAAGTTAGTCTCTACAAAATCGCCTCTAATTTGGCTGGGTCAAATCGGGTTCGGAGGCGCTAAAATGAACAGCAAGCTATGGCAAGTTATATAGTATGACCGACAAATCAATTCTAGTGAAGTGTACAGCCGAGCAGAGAGAACGGATTAAGGCCAAGGCTGGTAAAACGAGTATGAGTCAATACCTGCTAAACCGTGGGTTAAATGACGACAGGGTTAGAGACGGTGAAGACTCGGCGGCATTGGCGGGAATCTACAGACAGCTTTGTGAGTTGAACCAAACATTGAAAGCGCTCCCATCAACAGAGTTAGTAAGAACCGCAATCCAAGCTTGCCGCGACACAGGCAAAGAAATTGTACTGTATCGACTATCCAAAAGGATCGAAAATGAGAATTGAAATTCGCAGAGGCCGGGAACCACGGGGTTTGTGCGATTATCTCACTAGGGAAGACAAGCGAGAACCGGGCCGACAACAAGAAGATCCTATCATCCACACTAATATGCTGTGTGCTGACGCTGAACAGTTAGCCGAGGAGCTGCGGTTCAGTTCAGACTTAAATCCCAGAGTACAGAAAAGCATCGCCCACTACGCGATCAGCTTTCCGCCTGGTGAAGATCCTACGCTGAAAGTAAAACAGCAAATTATTGATGATTTGCTAGACGGCATGGGGCATAAAGACTGTCAGTTCTTTGCAGTGGAGCATTACGAGAGAATCCATAAAAACGATGTCCACCACCTGCACATTGCCACATCTACGATTGACCTAGATGGTAATTGGGTCGATGACGCTTTCGACTGGCTCAAGGCTAAAAATCTTGAGCGAGAACTAGAACTAAAGTATGGCTTGCAATACTGTCCCCCACGCGATCTTAGTGAGCGTCGAAACCTGACGAGTGGGGAGTCTAGACAGGAGGAGCGAACTGGACAACCCTGCGCCAAGCGACAACTGTGGGAGGTGATTGATCAGGCAGTCGAGGATACACCGTCTATGCCTCTGCTAATTGCGCGGATAAAAGCTCAAGGCTACTCGGTGCGGTTTGCGGAATTTGAAGACGGCGGCAAGGGGGTAAGTTTTGGCGCTGGAGATAAATTCTTTAAGGGCAGAGATCTAGGTGCTAAGTACTCGTTTGAAGGATTGCAGAAGTACACTGCGATAGATTACCAACCAGAGCGTGATGATACTCTGCTGCGCGATCTAAACCAAATGAACGCTACGCAGTGCCAACAGCTTACAGAATCACAAAGGCTAGAGATAGAGGAGGTGGAAACTTACGACTACCGCTCCTCTCCAGAGTATGCAGCATTCAAACAGCAACTGCCTCGCTACTTCTTCAAAAAGGCAAACGAGCAACAACAGAGAGCCGAGGCGTTAGGGCCAATCCTTCTCGAATTGCTAGAAGCTGCCGACTGTACCGAGCTTAATATCCCTTACAGTTCATATAGCTTGAGCATTGCAGGTGATCATCAAATCGAATTATCTATTGGTGATGCTACCGTTGCCACACTAGGGCAGACCGATAACAGTTGGCAGGTAACAACCGGAAAACTAGGAGAAGACCATTTACAGAGCCTATTTTTGCATCATCGAGACTTTTTAGATTCGATTAAAAACTTAAAAGAGTTGCGAGAGAAGCTAGTACAAAATCCTTCCAAAAACGCTCATTCAGTATTATCAAATGCTGAACTAATCGAAGAATTCAATCAAGTCTTTGTTGGGCTAGAACCGCTCACTCTGCCTCAAAAAGAAATTGAGCAAGAAAAAGTATTGGTATCTCCATTACAAACTGAGGAGTCCGTAGAACAGGAATTAGTAGAGGTAGAAACTGAACAAGAGGAATCAGAAGTAGAGACGGCATCACAAACTCAGCAAACTGAAGAAGCAGAAGAGTTGCAACCAATAGACCCGCAAAGCGCTCAGTGGTTGAGAGCTACCACACTGCTAGACTACACTGCTTCCAGAATGGAAAATGCCGAGATTAACGGTGAAAAATACCAAGGGCAATGGACTGAACTGACTCTATCTGTGTTACAAAAAGCCCCAGAGCGGGTGATTGCTCAGGGGCGATACAATGTAGATTCTCAAAGTTGGGAAGTGCTACAGTCTCGGATTTCTGCTGAGAATTGGGCCGATTTTAATCTTAGTAAAACCGACATAAACCAAGAAGAGAGCCTGCTACGCAAACAAGATAACCAAGTACGTTAGGCTCGGCGTACTAATCTCTCAGCAACCGTAGGATAGTTTTGCGGAACAACTGATACTTTGCCAATTGGTGAACCGTCTGCAATTGCTAAATAGCCTTGCAGTTTCGCCAGATTTGTTAGCTCACTTGGCATCACGGCGAAAACATCTCTAATCTGCTGGCTCCCGCTTGATTCCGCTAGACCCGAACCGCTGTAGGTAATATCGATCCTCTCTTGGCGACCGATTAGGCTGGCTCCCAGTTCGGCGGTAGTTGGATCGCCACAATTGAGAACCAGTTTTGTTTTCATGCCTTGCAAAAGTATCTCCAAGTCTTCCTGCCCGTAATTTTTCTTAATCTGCGCTCCTGCCTGGGTGCCAATAATCGGGCATCCCAAGAATTTTCGGGACTCGGACATTAATCGAGGGAGAGACCGTAGTTGATTGAGCGCTCCGAGTTCGTCGATGATCACTGCGGTTTTAATTTGGCGATTTTCATTTGATAGTAATCCTTTAAGAATTAAGTCAAACGCCATTGAGTAAAGAGGTTTGAACAATTCTGAATCCTCTTCAAATAGAGGAAGAAAAAGAGAGCGACTATCTCCATCTCTCGCCCATTTTGAGAAACTAATCTGCTCACCAGTAGTAGGCAGTTCTCTGTAGAAACGCAAGTAATTTACGGCAGTACTTAGCACACTTCCGCCAGTTTTTTCACTTGCAAAATACCGTTGGCTTACACCTCCTTGGACAAAACTAGAAATCTGCTCCAATGATAGTTTGCTAATTACCTCCCAAATTTCGGCATTATCATCACAGCGTTCGTACAGATCAGCTAGCAATGATTTTGCGGCATCCGCGAAAAACCGATCATCTCCATTGCCATCAGGAATTAACGCACTAGCTATGGTTTCGGGTCGCGCTCCTTCTATACGATGGCTCCAGCAAGCCGAGCGACTATCACTGGGATTGAAAATTAAGTCATTTGGTATTAAGAACTTCTCAAGAAATTCTGCGTTTCTGTCAAAAACCACTGCTCGAAAATCGGGGCGCTGACGGATTTCACTTAGTAACTTTGCAATCGCTTGTGATTTCCCGCTACCAGGAGAGCCAATAAAAAAGAAGCCTAAATTCTCTAAGTAAGAAGGTAGAGCTACACCACCAATCGATAAGCGGGGCAAAACTTCTGGCTGTTTTGATTCTTTGAGATATGCTCGTTGTTGGCGATCTAAATGTGCCTGTAACTGTTTTGATTCAGCTAGTTTTGCTCCTCGCTTTATTGAGGGGCGACCACTTTTATAAGCTTTCGAGAAAAACGCAACTAACAGCATTATGGCGGTCAGGATCTCCCCCAAAAATAGGAAGAGTCCTATACCTTTGCTGATTACTACTGTTATTAAGAATGTTGCAGTCAAGCCAATATATCCGTATCCAACTTTTCGCCACGGGAAAGGAACTTGGTTTCTGCGGCGATAAACAAAGCCAATTATTAGAGGCGAGAAAGGAAGCAAAATCCAGGTAAGGGGTGTGAGGGCGATCGTCAGAACTGCTACCAAAAGAAGCACACTGAAAAAAACTACTACATCTTTGTTCATCGCTCTATCTCCCACGATTTTTCTGAGATTTCTTTGACACCAAATTGTTCTTGAATTCTTTCCAGCTTGGCTTTAATGCGGTCGGCTGCTGATAGTGGAGGTTGCTCTTTTTCCTCCTCTGTAAATTGCTCTGTGAATTGTTCGATTCGTTTACCGAACAAATCTATCTCAGGTAACTTCTGCCCCTGCTGCCATGCCTCCATGCGTTGCTGATCCGCTGAGCGTACTTGGTTTGACACTTCGGCGCGGTAGAACTGCTCTAGATCGCGGCGTTCGGCATGATCCACGGTCAGTCCCTCAGCTTCGGATTGGGCAATTTGCTCATCTACCAACTGATAAGCCTTTCGCTCCATGTCGTAGGCGCGGGCCTCTATATAGCTTTGCAATCCCCAAGGAGTAGTTTCCCGTGGGGGAATAAGGCCGTGAGCAATCTGGTTGCGATCACTGGCTCTACCCGTGTAGTACCATCTTTCGAGTGCTTCAGCGCTATCTCGATGAGGCACAGTGCCAGGGTTTAGCTCTGGCTCCTCCAACTCCTGAGCTGGTGGTGCAACAGTAGACACGAATTCTACTACTGCTGGCACTGGGGGCGGCACAAACACAGGCAGTTCGCGGATGTCGGTCTGCTGTTCCCAGGAATACAACTCGGCTATCGATTGTCGTTGCTCATTAGTGAGCGACTCCCAAGGGGGAGGAGAAAGGTCGTTTATTTGGATCATTGAATAAAAAGTGAAAAGGACCACCGAAGCAGCATAGTCATCGGTAATCCAAAGTTCAATACCTGAAAGTTATGAAAAAGTCAGGAGTTATTGACAATAAACCCTTGCTCTTTTGCCTTCTGATACCAAAAGCTCGCTTCATCGGGGAGCATCCCGGCTAAGTTACTAGACGCGACACCATACCCTTGCTCGGCTGACGCTTTATACCACTTAATTGCCTCAGCCTCATCAACGTCCACCCCTAATCCCAATTGGTATAGATTGCCGAGTATACATTGAGCTTCGGCGTCGCCTCGACCAGCGACTAAGCTCAAAAATTTCGGGGTCAGAACATCATCGTAGTCTGGATCATCCTCTGAATATGCCCATGATTCGCCGCATGACTCGCACTGGTAAAACCCGTAATCCTGATCAAAGGTTATTGATTTGGATTTGCATTTTAGACAATTCGTGTCTCTTGTTCTAACAGTCATATTAAGACCTATTTATTGGCATTTGACGTGGTTGGCAGCTAGCCAGCCATACTCAGATTTTATCCAACCTTGCGAATCCTGCAAATTACTAATCAAGGTCTTCTGCTTGAGTGGCTCTCCACTAATCGCGTAGTTAATACCAGGGCCGGAGCGAACATTAAGCAATGGTGCGGTGGTTTCGCAGCGATTAGCGGTTTGAGATTCTAGCTTTGACGCTGATCTTGCAATCAATTTGTTGCCACTAACTGCACTGATTCCGATTAAGACCACACCACAAATCGCAATCCCTAATCCGATTCTTTCTGCAATTGGCTTTTCAATGATCCAATTTCTAAAAAATACAAATCCGGGAAATTGAGATGCAGATGGACGCTGCAAAAAGGTTAAGCCGTCCATTGCGGTGATCACCTGATTTAGATCGTTCGGCGCGAAACAAAACCATTCATTTTTTTTGGTGGCATAGGCAGCAAACTGTCGATGCAGGTGTGTTTCTGCCGCTAGCATGTCCTCTACCTCAATCAGCTTTAGAAACTCCAGATGATAGGGCGACTGGCTGCTATTGAGTTGAGTCAATCGGCGCTCAGGATTCCTGGTTAAACCGATTTTGTAGAGGTTAGGTGAGCCTTTTGCCCCAATTAAGTACACGTATCCGGGCTGATGATCGTCTCTGGGGATGTAGTTGCTCATTGTTTTAATTCCTGGTTTTAAAAATACCACTTCTTGTCCCAGTCAATTACTTGTTTTAAGAGCAATCTGAATGTTTGAGAAATCTTGCTATCGACAAATGGATTTACCCTGTGGTGTACAGCGGAAATTTCAAAAGGCAGTAGGCTTCCACCTTTTAGAGGCAGTTCAATACTTTCGCCCATCCTTGGAATATGAGTTAGGTAGAAAGCAGTTATATCACCTTGAGAATCATCAAAATCAATTAGTTCGTACAGCGATTGACCAGCTAGTTGACCAGCGCCTCGGCATACATCGTCTTCAAAGACAATATAAACTGTTTGCTTCTCCACAACTTAATCCTCCTATTTTGTAAAAGCGTCTTTTCGAGCTTTCTGTCAGCGCTGCCAACCGACAGGCTTGTATGGCAAGGGTTTTGAGCTTCGGCTGAAATCAATGACAGGGCTGATTACAGCGTTTTGACAGGCTGACAGACAACGCTGACAGCCAGTTGTCAAGCTTTAAAAGTGAAGGTCTGGCGACTACAATCGCTATTATTGCAGATATAGCGATCACTGTTTCTAGACCTTTTTTTGACATCCGTACTTTTGCAATCTGGACAACTAGGATTAATCGAAGTTGACTGGTCAGTGGAAGACTGAACTAATCCGTTAGTAAACTGTCCTGGAGCTGGATTGTAAATTACAATTGGCTTTAATCCAGCCTTAGAAGGCAGAATAATTGAGTAGTAGTTTTCAGGGCATCTACGGATTGCAACAGCGGGATCTTCGCCCTTAGCCGTTGCCTCTGCTGCGGCTTTATCACTTGCCTTGCGAGAGGCAGCTTTAAAAATTTTTAACTCTTCTTGCAGTCGATTTAGATCTTCTTCATCTAATCCGTGATTTTGTTCATCTGATCCGAGGAATAATCTAATATTTTTTTCGCCACAGATGACAATACAGGTATTAGCTAGGTCGGGGCGACTAATGCCTAATTCTCGCACATAAGGGTTTTGAGCAATTAGTAACAGACTTAATCCTTTACCTGTTTCGGATGACAAACCTGCACCACGCTGAAGGATAGAAACTACGGCCATTTTTCCCGCTTTCTTGTCCTCTTCTGTGCCTAGTCGATAGTACTCTCCGTATTCATCCCATTGATAGATTGATCGAGGTAAAGGTTTATCTGCATTCACTTGAAGGATTTTATTTCTGTTTTCAATTGTTTCGTGTATCTCGGAAATAGCTTTTCTATACTCCTCATTATTTGACATGAAGACGGGCTTTACGAATCGGCTAATTTTCTCCTCATCGCGGTTTCCGTCATTTTTTAAAGTAATAGCTGAAAATTCAATATCTCCCCCTAACCGTGAGTGCATCATTGCATCTAGTTCGTCAGCCAAATTGGTTTTACCGCTTTGCGTAGCGGCAAATATTACTAGGTGATATTCAGATGCAATATACAAACTCCAAAGATCTGCGTTGCGTTTCAAAACATCTTCAGGTGCAGCCTTTTCTAAATCCCTGTCCCTAATTGGAATTCTAATTTTTAGATTTCTGCCATCAATACCAACAGAGATGGTTTTAACTCCTAGCGGTATTTGCAATGATTCCGCAACTTTATCTACATCGGCTTTTATTAGGCTCATACCGATCCGGGTACGGGGGGTGATCAAAAACTCAATGTCGTTACCTATATCCCTGATGGGAGTCGGGCAAGCATCACAGGTAATACCCTGCATCTCAAAATGGAGTAGTACCTTATTGGCTGCTTCTGACTTCCAACCGATGTCATCGAACAGTTTGAGGCGTTTTGCGTCAATTAATTGTGCTTTCAAGGCTTCAATCTGTTCTGTTTGCTGCTGGAGGAGCATTCTTAGCTGATAGAATACTGGATCTTCTTCTAGTACCAGCTTCTCAAGCTCGCTGGTCTGGTTTAGCGCCTGTTGAGTGTAGCTCTGATACTGAAACTGAAATTCTTTAAGCCTAGATTCGTAATTACCTACGATTAGCTCTAATTGCTCCCTAGGCACAACATTTCGAGACCTAAATTGTTCATTCTCGGCTGCTAATGACTGATTTTCGAGTTCAATGTTTTGCCATTTTCGGACTTCGACTGCTTTAATGATTTTTACTTTTATCGTACTAAAGTGATCGTTCATCCAGTGCTGGATACTTAAGCCCTCAGCAAGATAATTAGCCAAATCAGTATTGGCGTCGATCCCTCTGATTTGAGCGTCGAAATTTGCAGCCTTCTCTAACAGTTCATCATTGATTTTGTTCAGTCTCTCTTCGAGATCTGGGTACTTTGTTTTAAAGTTATTGAGGACATCCAATAACTTGTCTACCCAAACTCCCAAAGACTCAAGCAGAGTCCGCTTTATTCCTGTCAAAGCCAATCGCTTTGATAATGCTACATCTTCAGATCGCTCGGCAGTAGCTGCTATCGAGGATTCTAGAGCAGCCTTGTCAAGTAGTAATAGATTAACTTGACCTTCCAGTAGCTGATTAGCTTGTTTCAACCTGTATTCAGTCTCCGCAATTAACTCAATTTGCTCGTTTAACTTAACTAATTTCTCGCTCATTCGAAGATTTTCGTCAGTTTTAGTTCTCAAATCTTCGGAGTACCGAACATCCTCTTTTCGTACTTGTTCAAAACTGATATTGACATAGCTTTTGTGGGTTAGCTGACTTACTCCTAGCGTAGCGCCAGCAGACAAAATACTAGCAACAGAAAGGGTTTTACCTAATGAGGAGGGCAAAAATAAACACATTATTCCTACTGCGCTCAGACCAGTGGAGAGAGCGTTAGCGATCATTTTTGGTCGTTGATATTTGTTTTCAAAGTTCTGGCGCTCTAGGTTAGTTTTTGTGTCCATTTCTGCACCTTTTATTAGTTATTAAGCACTGGGTAACGATTGTAGATCTTGCCGGAACTCGGAAGACATTTGATTTAATTGCTCATCCATCCGACTGCTACCACGTAAGGCGGCTTGACGCATATCCGCAATTTTTGATTGTTTCAATTTTTTACGTTCTTCCCATTCTTGTTCAATTAATGCAGTCATACTCTGCAATCCAGACAGTGTTTTATTCTCTTGGTTAAGCTTTTCTAGTGCTTCCGATTTTTTAACTCCGGCGATCTGTTGATTGATACCGGCAGTCTCATAACCGATATATTTTGTTTGGTTTTGAACTAGCGTAGCCGCGTAATCAATTGCCAAGCCTTCAAGCTTGCGGTAATCGTTTCCAGCCCTTACGACATCCTGGTTGTAGCCAATATTGGCGTTAGCAACTCTCAATGTTTGGCGCTTTTCTTCGATTGACTCAATCAATTGATCTGCCGCAACTTTAGTCGTGCGTTGTATAGGCGAAGAGTCGCTAAAATAATCAGTAGCAAAGTAGCTATTTGGATCAAACACCGGAAAATTCAAGCCGTGATTTACTGCGCCAGAATTGTAGTGTACAGCTGCATTTACAGCGCTTTGAGTGCTTGAGATTTGAGTTCTTGGAACCTGTGCTAATGGAGCGACAGTCGGCATTATTGGTAGTGATTGAATTGGTGCTGGTTCTGTTTTTTCTAGCACAGCAGCAGGGGCAGAATCAGCGGTTTTTGGAGCTTTTTTGCTGCGAGTAGTGCGAGTACCATCGCGTTTTAAACCTGGTGCATTTCCCATTGTTTTTAGTGTTCTTTGGTGTTGATGTTTTTTTGAGCTTGAGGGAAGCCTTAGAGATTAACTCCAAGGGGAATTACTATCGACTATTACCCGTCCTAGACTGGCGAAAGATTGACGAAACTTTTCGGACATCTCTCGATTCTTGGGTAACAGAACAGCCAGATTAAATTTGGTTGGAGAGGCGGGAATATAAATTTTTCCGTCCAGCGAAACCCGACCAAACCTTTTGCGCTTCATAATACAGACAGGGTAGTCAAAAATTTGCACTCTCCTCGCCATTAGTTCGGGGTTGAATACGACGAAAATGCCGCATTTAGCATTACCTAATTCGTATTCAGACAGCGCTTTATCCCACCATACAGCAGCACTTGATTGATTCTTCTGTGCCTTACCACCAGGAGGATTGCAGTGGAAAGACTCGCAATCCCACGATTGACTTAAACCATTATCTGCTTGTGTAAAATAGCGTTGTGCTTGGACTAATTCAGTATTGGCAATCTCGCAGCTAGCGGGGTCTAACTCAATTATTCCTAATACTTCACGTTCGGCCTCCAACAGTTTGTGAGGAGTGTACCATTCGTTGCTTTCAGAGGATAAATCAGCATTTTTGACTGGCAGTTGGGCAATCATCTTAGGTTGATTTTGGATGGTAGGTGGGAACAGCTCTATTTAGGAGCAAAAATCACAGAAACTTTTGGACATGATTGCAATCGGCTTAGAGATCCGAAGCTAAAAATCGCTCCTGATATCCCTAAAATTGCTGCACTTAGCAACATTAAAAGCACCAAGCCTAGCATCAGCAGCACAGCGGTTAGAAAGCGGTTTGGGCGGTTAATGGATGTGGTCATTTTGGCTCAGTTTTAGATGATTTGTTGGTGTAACAAGATGTATTTTCTGGTTACTGGCGACCACTGCGATAGTGATCGCCAGGGCGCTTAGACAGAGGACGACTGTGCGGATGCTGGGGGCTTTCCCACGACTGTCTCTGCCTTCATCGCGTCAAGGTGTTCACGGTAGATTTGCTGTTCTAACGAGTAGTGGCGCTCTGCCTTAGCTCTGGCTTTCGCGACTACCTCCAGGTCTTCTAGCGTGTCGATCACCTGCATCGTGTCTGCCTGTGCTACCTGTAACTGGCTGATCTGACCTTGTGCCTGCTGACTACTGGCTGCTAGCTGCTTCAGTCGCTCCTGTAGCGCCAGCAAGACAGGGTTTTCGTTTGGGTTTGGGGCGACGGCTAGCGGGATGGGGCGACTGCTTAGGTATTGGTCAATCTGCTGCGATCTGTTGTACGGCACGATCTCAGTATCGCTTAAGGGTACTTTTTCCTCATGCTCTGGCGTGGGAGCTGGCGGTGCGGCGGCTGCAACCCTGTCAGGGTTAGCAGCGTGGATGTGGGCGATCCATTGGTCAGCGCTTAAGCCACTGGCTCGGTAGTCTGCGATCAGTTGCTGGCAGAGTGGGGTATAGCGCAGTTGGTTAGAGCTGCCGACCTGGAGATCAGTAGGTTGTAACCAGCAGTAGGCGGGGCAGATTGCACGGCTAAACCAGTTCTGCACGGTTTTGTCAGTCTTCTTATATAGATCACCGATCTCCTTGGCGGATTTGGGGCCGATCTCAACTAGAGCAAGTTCGCTCGAAGTTGCTGGAATTTCGGGGGAAGGTTCAGCGAAGTTCGTCGGAGGAGCGCTGGAAGCTTCGCGGGGATTGGCTGTGGTTTCGGGAATGGGTTGGAAGTCAGACGGGGTAGAGTTTTCAAACATTTTTCGTCATCCTTGATTTTGAGTTCGGGTAGTTTTTAGCGGTTCGCTCGAACT
>CAXUIV010000070.1:0-12049 GCA_964250875.1 uncultured bacterium | reverse complement strand
ACACCTGTCAGACTTGTGGCACAAATAATTTTTGGCTCTCGCAAAGACGCAAAGAAGTTGCAAAGATTGCTCCTCCAATTAAGGAACGCAGTCTAATTAAAACGCTGCCGGAGAATGAACTCAGCGATCGCCAAATCCATCGGTGTCGTCACCTTCAAATTTGTCTCTTCACCTGGCACAATCAGTACTGGCAGACCGCATTTCTCAAACAAAGCTGCATCATCTGTAACCTCCCAACCCAGGCGTCGGCCTTCAGTGTGGCACTGCTTCAACAGTTGAACATCAAATGCCTGTGGAGTTTGAGCTGCCCACAACTGCTGCCGGTCTGGTGTACTCTGAACTAACTCATTGTCTACCACTTTGATTGTGTCTTTCACCGGCACAGCGGCAATCAGACCTTGACAGTGGAGAATTGCTTCAGCACATCGGTCAAGCAAGTCGGGCGTCACCAGACATCTAGCCCCGTCATGAATCAACACTTGTGCTGCCGCCGGAAGCGCCTGCAAGCCATTGTGAACCGACTTTTGACGAGTTTGTCCTCCCTGAATTAACTGCACTGGCTTTGTCAGCGATAGCCCTTGTACAATCTGCTTCAAGTCAGACCAGTCAGCCGCTTGACCAATAATGCCGATCCAACTAACATGGCGAGATGCCTCAGCCGCTAGCAGAGTCCAGGCAATTAACGGCTGTGATCGCAACGTTAAAAGGAGTTTATTGCGATCGCTCCCCATCCGACGACCCGTTCCCGCAGCTGGAATTAGTAAGTACACAAGTTTCCTCATGATTCATGGTTTATCTTCCCCTAAAATAGGGAGCGAATAAACGTAAAGAAATATTATGCAAGTTGTAGCCTTTGTTCCCGGCGGAGTTGGCGAACAGATTCTCTTTTTTCCCACCCTTGACGATCTGAAGCAGTACTACCCCGACGCTCAAATCGATGTTGTGGTAGAGCCTCGGTCTAAAGATGCCTACCGGATTTCTAAGTCAGTTCATCGGATCATCCCATTTGATTTCAAAGACCGTAACAGTCTGGCTGACTGGGGCAATCTCGTCGGCGCAATCCGCGATCACGAGTACGATGTTGCCATTGCTGTAGGGCAGTTCTGGAGTGTGGGTTTGTTGCTCTGGCTGACTGGAATTCGCACCCGCGTTGGCTACAGAGGCAAAGGGGCAAATCTTACCAGTCCTGTTCCACTTAAAACAGATCAGTATGCCGCGTCAATGTACCACGATCTGCTGCAAGGCTTGGGCATTAACACCCCTTGTCCAGAAATAGCGATCAATGTGCCTAAATCAGACATTGACTGGGCAGAAAGCGAACAGAAACGGTTAGGCATAAAAGAAAGTGGTTATGTTCTCATTCATGGGGGTTCTAGCCCAGCATCAGGGAACAGTATTGACCAAATTTATCCAGTGGAAAACTGGCAGCAGATCGTGCAAGACTGCCAGCAACGGCAGCCGGAGTTGCCAGTGGTGGTAATCCAGTCAGAGGATGAGCAGTTGGTAGGGCAGTTGTTGCAGTCTTGTCCTAATATCAAAGTGACTTCCCCAACAGACATCGGCAAGTTAGCGGCATTGATTGCCGGTGCCAGTTTAGTGCTGTGTACCGACAGTGTGCCGATGTATCTGGCAGTGGCAGTGCAAACGTATACTATCGCCCTGTTTGGCTCTACAGATCCGCGAAAATTACTGCCTGCCAGCGATCGCTTCATCGGCATTAAATCCCCAACTGGAAAAATGGCAGACATCTCACCCCAAACTGTAATCAATCGGATGTGGAATGGCTAAGCCAGATGTCCTCTTTAGGAGTGGACACAATTATATAGTGTCATTGTGGGCGGAGCGAAGCAATCCCCACCCGTTACTGTGGTCTTGCCTCATTGTCTCAGCAAGTTCCGCTTGAACGAACCCTAGCAATCCTAAATAGGTTACAAATCCCTCCCTGGTCCTCGGTCCTCTTGTTAGATTAAATAGGACCGCTAGAGTTAAGTTTTGTTATGCCCACACCACTAAGAGCAAAGGAGTTGGGTCAAGATTGTTATGGCATCATCCGCTTAGTACGAGTTTTGTTTTGAGTTCTATCAAATATTGAGAAGAGATTATATGAAAGTGATTAATCTTCCGGACGTGAAGAGAAGAGCTGGGAAAATGTAATTAAATCAGAAATCTCCCCTAGCAACCCTAAATGCTTACCTCCACTGTGAATTATCAACTACCTTAATTTTTCCAATGCCATCCCATGAATCAAATAGTCTACGTAATGGTAGTAGTGTAAATTTTAAAGTTGATGTCAAAGAAACTCAACCTTTGAGAGATTCATTAGGAAATGGACCTAGGGAATTAGGCTGGTTTAGACTGGTAATTCGGCGCTTTAGCATTAGCAAAAAAATTGGTAGTGGACACTTTCTTTCTTTAGGGATTGCCGCTACTGGAATCATCACTGGATTCACAGTTGGAGATTACTACCAGCAACATGCTAGAAAGTTAAGAGAAAATACTCAAGAGGAGATACGTCTGCTAAATCGACTGGAGAACCAGATCTTGCAGGCGCGGGTACAGCAACAACAATTTATCTCTTTAATAGATGAGCCAGAATTATTTGAACAAGAGCATAACAAGCTTTTGCATAATGACGCTTTAATTAATCAAGTTTGGTCGGAATTAAAGATTTTTGCCGGTAGCAAACGTATTCCAAAAGGTGCAAACGCTACCGCTATCCAAAACTTTTTCCAAGCTTATGAAGGTTTGCCGCCAACCTACTTGCAGCAGGTTGAAGAGTTGCTAAGACAGAGCAATCAACTTTATTTACAGCACCAAACTGAAGCAGCAAAACAATTACTTCTAAACTTTAACAACAATCCTATTGCAGTTAAGATTGATAGCATCTCAAACGATTTGAACGCTCTCGTTGAGTCTGCTTACAGTGAAAATAAAAACGCCGAAACTGCCCTGGCTGCCGCAGATTCCTTGCGGGTAGAGATTATTGCCTTTAGCATTGGGCTATCAGTGATAGCAGCTACGCTTCTAGCTATTCTCACCACTCGTGCAATCACTCAACCGCTTACAGGTTTGACGGCTGTAGCTCATCAGGTGTTGCAAGAAGCTAATCTCACTCTTCAAGCGCCTGTAACCACTGAGGATGAAATTGGCCTATTGGCGTCTTCCTTCAACCAGCTGACTCAGTGGGCATCACATTATGTTCAAAAGCTAGAGCAATCGCGTCAAATTCTAGAGCAGCGCGTTAGCGAAAGAACTGAGGAGATTCTATATAAGAACCAGCAACTTTTGCAGGCACACGATCAGCTAAATCAAACTCTACAAAATCTTCAGCAGAGTCAAGCTCAACTGATTCAAACTGAAAAAATGTCTAGCCTCGGACAAATGGTGGCTGGTGTTGCTCATGAGATCAACAATCCCATCAGCTTTATCTACGGCAATCTCAACTATCTGGAGGAGTATGTCCGAGACTTGATTAACTTGGTGCATCTTTACCAACAGCAATACCCAGAGCCAACAGAATCGATTCGAGCTAAAACTGAGACGATTGATTTTGATTTTTTAGCTGATGATTTGCCTAAAGTTTTGGCCTCAATGCGACTAGGAGCGGAGCGAATCTGTCAGATGGTTCTGTCTCTACGGAATTTCTCTCGTCTTGATGAATCTGAGGTAAAGAATGTTGATCTACGCGAAGGAATCGATAGCACATTACTAATTCTAAATAATCGTCTTAGAGACAAAATTACTGTCATTAAGGAATATGGCAATCTGCATTTGATTGAGTGTTACCCGGCACAACTCAACCAGGTGTTCATGAATATCCTTAGTAACTCTATTGATGCACTACTCGCTCAAACCGGGGCTAAGAAGCAAATAGCTATTAAAACTGATACGATAGCTCCTAATTCAGTTCAGGTAAGGATTCGGGATAATGGTCCTGGAATACCGCCAGAGGTTAAGCATAAAATATTCGATCCATTCTTTACTACGAAGCCTGTTGGGCAGGGAACCGGGTTAGGACTGTCTATTTGCTATCAAATTGTGGAGAAGCATCAAGGTCAAATTGAGGTAGTTTCTCAGCCCGGTGAGGGAACAGAGTTTATTATTACTCTTCCTGTTAAGTTATATTGAATAGCTCAAATAGCGCGTCATCCAGTTCGTAACCTAGCAATTGAGCCATTGACTTCAGTCGCGATCTGCTAGGAATGCTGCGCTGCTGCATCCAGTCTGTTAAGAAGAACAGCTTCTGCATCAGAAAGATCTCCAAGGCTTCTGGATTGTACTGTATGCCTTCTTTGGTACTGAACTGGTGTGGTACAAGCATGGCAGCATAACGAACGAGTTCACCAGCTTTCCAATCCAGCAGAAACGGTAGCCAGGGGTAACGAACGTCGAGGCGGATAAACCACAGCCGCACCTCTGGAATTTCTGGTAGTTCCCGTGGATCTCCCAGCTCCTGCGGATAATCAATCTTGAAGCGCAACTGCTGTTCATAAGAGGCGACTTCCCCTTGCAGCAAGTTCTCAATCACCGTCTGGGCAGGAGATAGATCTAGATTGTTTAGACAGTCAGAGTCGAGTGCGATCGTAATTGTCATTAAGCTCGTAAAGTTTGTGGCTCGTTAACAGTGTAGGTCATGACATCACTGTTTTTTACAGTAAGCCGAAACAACGAATTGTTTAGAGTTAGTGGGAGCATTTCAGAACTGAGTAAGAAAGCAAATTGGCTAGGCGATCGCAAGTTGGTGGCTGAGACTAGGAGAGGATCTAGTTGCGTTCCGATTTGTCTTTACCTTACAGTCCTTACTTCCTGCCTAACGGTCGCTAGTGGACATTTGGCACAGATCTAGGATAAAGTTGTAATGAGTTTGTTTTAGCAGATATTGGCTGAAACCCCTAATCCGTTGCTCCGGCGATTGGGTTGCAGGTGACACAGCCAGCAACAAATAACATAACAAAGCGATTAAGATATCAGATATGCAAAAAGAAGCGGCTACTGCAAAACCGATTCGATCACTTGAAGATGCTGTTGACCGATGTCAATCACTCGGCATGCGCTTAAGCCGCCAGCGTCGCTTCATCTTGGAGCTGCTGTGGCAAGCAGAAGAACATCTATCAGCTAGAGAAATTTATGACCGCCTAAACCAGCAAGGTAAAGATATCGGTCATACATCAGTGTATCAAAATTTAGAGGCGCTATCGAGCCAGGGCATCATAGAGTGTATTGAGCGGTGCGATGGTCGGCTATACGGGAATATTAGCGATTCCCATAGTCATGTGAACTGCCTGGACACGGCTCAAATCTTGGATGTTCAGGTGGAACTGCCAGAAGCTCTAATTCGAGAGGTCGAGCAGCAAACAGGGGTACGGGTCACTAACTATACCATTGACTTCTACGGCTATCGGCAAACCAAGGATGAAGTCAGCTAATTGACTTGATGACAATCTCTGAAGCCATAACAACTGCCTTCCAGTTCTACCAGAACGGTCAACTATCTGAGGCTGAATCGCTATGCCGTCAAATCTTACAGCAGCAACCCAATTGTGTTGAAGCGCTGCGTTTGCTCGGCACCATAGCTCATCAGGTGGGCAACCTACAGGCAGCTACTGTTTACTATCGTCAAACAATTGTTCTCAAACAGGCTCCTGAGGTTCACTATAGCTTGGGTGCTGCTCTACATGCCTTAGGCCAACTTGATGAAGCGATCGCCTCCTACCAGCAGGCGATCGCACTCAAGCCAGACTACACTGATGCCTATTACGATCTGGGCAATGCGCTCAAAGAGCAAGGTGATTTATCAGCAGCGATTTCGTACTATAGGCAGGTCATTGCTCTTAATCCCGACGATGCTGAGGCACACGGGAATCTAGCCAACGCCCTACTTGAGCAAGGACAAGCCGAGGCAGCGACTGTACATTACCAGCAGGTTATTAACCTTAAACCGCATGTTCCCGGAGTCTACTACAACCTCGGCAACGCTCTCAGGCAGCAAGATCAGCTGGAGACAGCCGTTTCCTACTATAAGTGGGCTTTAGTCCTCGAACCCAACTATGCAGATGTCTATCTCCAACTTGGTGTAACCCGACACCAGCAAGGTCGATTTGACGACGCGATCGCCTACTATCAGCAGGCGATAGGCATTCAGCCAGACTTACTGGATGCCTACCTCAATCTGGGCAAAACCTTAAGAGCGCAGGGTAAGAGTAGAGATGCCATCAGCCAATTTCGACGGGTATTGGCTCTAGACCCACAGTACTTGAGTGGATATCAAGAGCTAGGCTCCGCGCTGATCGATCAATTTAAACTTGAAGAGGCTACTGCTTGCTTTCAGCAGGCGCTCAGTCTTTGTCCATCTGCTGATGCTCACTACAACTTAGGAGTAGCTTTTGTAAATCAGAGTCGAGTGGACGAGGCAATGAGCTGCTTTCAGACAGCTTTACAGCTCAAACCAGACTTTGTTCAAGCTTACTGGCAGATCCAGCTTTTATTGCCTATCATATATGATACTGAAGAACAGATTCCTCTCTGGCGACAGCGATTTTGCCGAGGGCTGAATAACTTAATTCAACAAACTGCTTTAGACACCCCTGGAAACAAGAAAGAAGCGTTAGAGAGATTAGAAAGAAGTGTTTTTACCTTCTTTTACCTTGGCTATCACGGGCTGAATAACCGGGGACTACAGCGGAAATATGGCAAATTTGTGCATCAGGTTATGGCTGCCAACCATTCCCAGTGGGCTAGCCCGCTACCGATGCCCTCGCTTGGCAACAAGGATAAGATTCGCGTTGGCTATCTTTCAGCCTATTTCAGAGCGCACACGATCGCGATGTTGACCTCCGGCTGGCTCAAACACTGCGATCGCGAAAGGTTTGAAATTTACAGCTACCACATTGGTGAGCAAACAGATGCAGTCACTCAGCAGGTGCAGTCTTACAGCGACGGATTCCATCACATCTACGGCAGTTTAGAGGCAATCTGTCAGCAGGTCATTGCTGACAAGCTACACATTCTGGTTTTTACAGATGTCGGCATGTATCCTCTAACAACCCAAATAGCCGGGTTAAGGCTAGCACCTATACAGTGTATGGCATGGGGACATCCGATTACATCGGGATTTCCGACCATTGATTACTTTTTGTCGAGTGATTTGATGGAGCCAGAGAATGCTCAAGTACACTACAGCGAGAAGTTAGTGCGTCTACCCAACATTAGCATCTGTTATGAAAAGCCCACGCTGCCTGAACTGACAAAAACTCGTTCAGACTTTCAACTGCGAGAGGACGCTGTCGTCTACCTCTCCTGTCAATCTTTATTCAAGTATTTACCTCAGTTCGACTACATCTTTGCCGAAATTGCTCAACGTGTCCCTCAAGCTCAATTTGCCTTCATTGCTTCTGATACCGCCGCTATTACTGCCCAGTTTCAAGCTCGTCTCCAGCGGACTTTTGCCAACTTAGGTTTGAATAGTGAAGACTATTGCGTGTTTATCCCCAAACAGCACCGGGTTGATTACCTCAATCTCAATTCGGTTGCAGACATTTTTCTGGATAGCTTCAGTTGGTCAGGAGGTCACACAACTCTGGAAGCCATTGCCTGCGGTTTACCTGTGGTGACCTGTCCAGGAGAGTTTATGCGCAGCCGTCACACCTATGGTGTTTTGCAGATGATGGGGATGACAGAAATGATTGCCCAAGATGAGGCTGAGTACGTTGAGATTGCTGTGCATCTCGGTCTGGATACTAACTGGCGGCAAGATGTCGTGCAAAAAATCTATGAACGCCACAGTTGGCTTTACGAGGACAGAACTTGTGTGACGGCCCTAGAATTCTTCTATGAAAGTCTAGTCCAGCGAGTGCGTTAGATACCTCTTTCTCAACATGAGTTACATCATTGCAGTCTATACAGCCTAAGCGCCTCAAAGCCGGGTGCATCCCAATGAGTGTAAAGGCATTCTTTTCTTGTGATACGGGCAGGAAAGCCCGCTCCTTGGCAAATAGGCGAGACGCCTGTCCCACAAGAAGTCTATTTGCACAACTGGGATGCACCCCTCAAAGCCTAGCTTAGAACTTACAGATGGATTCTGGCTTGACCGGGCAAGTCTTATTGGTGAGTGTTTGATTGTTGGAAAGGTCGAGTTCAATTAAGTTGGTCAGGGAGGATAAAGGTTTGAGATCAGCTATTTGATTGTGTTCAAGGTAGAGGCTAATCAGGTTGGTGAGGGAGGACAATGGTTTAAGGTCAGCTATTTGGTTGTGGTTGAGAAGGAGGCGATTCAGATTAGTCAAAGAGGACAAGGGTTTGAGGTCGCCTACCCGATCATATTCGAGACTGAGGAAAGTCAAATTTGTCAGAGAGGACAGGGGTTTGAAATCGGCGATTCTATTGTTGTTAAGGGTGAGAAGACTCAAGCGGCTTAGAGAGGACAAGGGTTTAAGGTCGCCGATTCTATTGTGATTGAGAAGGAGACCATCCAGATGGGTCAGGAAGAACAAGGGTTTGAGGTCGCCGATTTTATTGTTTTCGAGGAAGAGGGTAACCAGGTAGGTCATGGAGGACAGCGGTTTGAGGTCGGTGATTCTATTGCTGTTAAGGCTGAGAGAAGTCAGATGAGTCAGGGAGGACAGAGGTTGGAGATCGGCTATTCTATTGTTGTCGAGGGCGAGGCTAACCAGGTTAGTTAGGGAAGACAAGGGCTTGAGGTCGGCTACTTGATTGTTGAAGAGGTCGAGGGTAGTGAGATCTGAGAGTTTACTGTTAGCCTGATCGCAGTCTTGAGTCCCTGCTTGTTGCAATAGGACATCAACAGTATGCCTGGTCTCCGAAGTCAGATTAGCTCGATTCAAACACCAATCAACAAAACGCTTGGGAGCGATCGCGAAGCGGTCAGCCGAAGCGGTGATCGCCTGCTGAGCCGGAACGGCAGCGACTGGCAAACCTGCAACATTGAGGAACGTTAGAGCGACGAGGGAGGTAATGGCAGGCAATGCTAGTGCCCTTCTGAGGCACAATTGCGGTTGCAGTTTCCTGCCAGCATTTATCCAAGCATCTAGGGCAGATTTGAGGTGACTCTGTAGCTCGACAGCAGACGGACTGAAATTTTTCATCTGGTTGAGGGAGAGCCGATCGCCACCAACTTAGCACATGCTATTCCGGGCAATGTTTGAGCTGTGGGAGTGGGTGACTTCATTCTGTTTCATCCTGCTGACTGGTTTAAGACACCCCATCCTGCACCGAATGAAGTGAGGTAGCGATCGCTGGCAACAACCGCACACTTAAAAAGAAAGCCCTAGCCGGAGCTAGGGCCTCAGTGTAGTGTGCTTTGATACCAAAAATTCAAAGTCACTCTGACTCCCTGCACTGATCGCCAATCCACTTATACATGCTGCACTACATCCTGAAGCGAATAGCGCACTTTGGGCATATCAGCATTCTTGTCATCTGCCGCTCGATAACCAACAGGACAGAGTACGACCGAGGCATACCCTTGCGCTGTCAATCCGAGGACTTCGTCATACTTGGCAGGAGTGAAGCCTTCCATCGGACAGGTGTCAATTCCCATCATGGCAGCGACCGTCATCAACTCCCCCAAAGCGATGTAAACCTGACGAGTCGCCCACTCATTGAGATTAATTGGATAGGGAGGTTTAGTCAGGAAGCCCTTAATCGTGTCGGAAAACCCCTGCAAAGCATCCACAGGAACCTGACGCACTTCAGCCATGTGCTGCATGTAGCGGTCTACATCACCTACATTCAAGTCTTTTTTGATTGCCAGCACAACCAAATGGGATGCGTCCACCACCTGTTTCTGTCCCCAAGTATGTTCCAGCAATTGCTGACGGACTTCTGGATTGGTCACCACAAAGAACTTCCACGGCTGTAGGCCAAACGACGATGGTGCTAGGACTAAGCTCTCTTCCAGCGTTTGCCAGATTTCTTCAGGGATCTTTTTGGTGGTATCGAACTTTTTGGTGGCGTACCGCCAATGTAACTGTTGCAGTACCTGGTCGGGCGAAACTGTAGCACTACCCATATGTGTTGTTCTGTAAATTTACACCAATTATAGTCGCATTGGCTCGGCACATATTAAGGCGATCGCACACTCCAGATATCCGGAAGGAAGACAGGCATCGGGTAGGTAGAGTCCATTTCAATTAGCGGCAATCGTAGTAATTTTATACTACACTTGTATTTTTCGGTTACAGTATACATGTAATTGCAAATCTGTTGATTTGCAAGATTAAATATAGTTCGCGGGTCTGAGCTATGATAATTGTCTTAACGTGGCTCGCTACTTTATAGTGAGAGCTTACGAGAATGGGATAGAAGCCGAAATGACTAATATGAAGGTTCAAAAGCTTCTGTATTATTTCCAAAGCTTGCATTTAGCGTTTTACGATGAGCTATTGTTTGATGAGGAAATTCAAGCATGGCGGTACGGTCCTGTCTGTCCTCCTGCTTACAGGTTCTATGGTGAGTTTGAAGCTAAACAGTTGCCCGTACCTAGTCAGAAATTCTTGTTACCGATCTTGCCCGCACTCTAGATCCGGCCTCCATTCGCTTTTTGCCCCAGGAGTACTTCACCGACTTGACGGCGGGTGAGGAGAAGATCGTAGACCTGTTAGTGGAAGTGCGGCAGGCAGGGGAAGAGGCTGCTTTCTTGGTACATGTAGAAGCCCAGTCTTACACCGAAGCGGATTTCCCGCGCCGGATGTTCTTTTATTTCGCAAGGCTTTACCAAAAGTATCTCCAACACATTTACTCGCTGCGGTTGCAGTTAGAGCAAAAAGTGGGGACGTTGCCGGAGCAGGTGCGCGATCGCCTGTCCCAGTTGGATAAGGAGCGATTGGAACGCTTAGCGATCGCCCTCTTGAACTTCACGTCACTCAGGGAGCTAGAAGCTTGGTTAGCCGGGAATTTCTAGCAGCAACTCAATGGCTCTATTTCTTCATCAGTTGTAGAAGACTTATTCCTCAGTACTACAGATTTTGACTTGCTGACGGGAGAATTCACAGTCCTCTGACCTACTGGCTTGGAGGCGTGAGCTAATCTGCTTTTTAATTCAAGCAAACATCGCCTGATGGGTCTTGCTGACACATAGAGCTTATGAGCAGAGATAGCCAGGTAGGTCATGCCCCACTCCTCAAACTGAATGGGAATTTTGCCGAGCGGGTTCCAACTTCCTGAGGGTACTTCGTGCGGTGCTAAAACAAACCTGTTCCTGGTGTTGTCAGTAGCTGGAGCAAGAAGAACGTGAGAGAAGCTCCTACCGTGGAGAATTAATTATAGACTCCAAAAATCAATCGATTTACCGTATCGGGGCGATCGCTGTGATTGCTGCCTCTGGACGACATTCCGCCTGGTGCATTGGTTTGAGTGAAGCGCAACGGCAGGCGATTTATGCCGATTCTAACTGGCAGAACGGTAACTACACAGTCGATCAAACACCTGATCGCGGATTAGCCGCTGCCCGCATGATGACAATGAGTACCTATCGCTCGTGGGCGAGCTTTGCCATTCGCTATGGGCGGCAGCAGCCAGAAACAGGAAGTTTTGCGATCGTAGATTACCTGCACTATCAGGGGCAAAAGCTGGTAGAGCGGTTTGATGCCAATACCTACGTGACGCTGACCCATGTCCTAGATAGTCACGATGTAGCGCATGACGATCAAGGTTACGAATCAACACTGCAAAGTATCAAACAGCCAGCTTTAATTGTGGCAATTGATTCCGATATTTTGTATCCGCCTGTGGAGCAAGAGGAATTGGTCCGGTTCATTTCCCATGCCAAGCTTGAACGGTTAGCATCGCCGCATGGACACGATGCCTTTCTGATTGATATGGATGCCCTGAATGAATTGATTGTCAACTTTCGCCGTCAACTGCCGAATCGCGCTCCAAATCAGCCGATGCCGTTGTGGCTGATTTGATAGGACAGTAATCCACTTTAGCAGGATCTGCAAAAATGCCTGTCCAAAAATTAAGACCGATAGGTGAATTTGTCTCACGAGTAAAAATCAGGAGTCGGTAGCTGACCGTTGAGTGCCCAATCGCC
>CAXUIV010000069.1:0-12054 GCA_964250875.1 uncultured bacterium | reverse complement strand
GCATCGGTGTCACATTTTGCAGCAGCAGAGGAAAGCGTTCTAACCAGGGGCAGGCGGCGAATGCTTTGCTGTAGGCAGCGATTGCCTCGGCGATCGTCTCATAGCCTGGTGGGGTTTTGGATAGGAGCGCGGCCTCGTGGCGTGCTTTGACCGATGCCCGCAAGGGGTAAGCACTGGGATAGAAAACCAGCTCTGCTTCCAGGCAAGTCCCGGATAGAAAGCTTTGCTCAAATGATTGATCGCCGTGGGCAAAATCGAGTAACAGGGCTGGTGTAGCACTGGATAAGCCAAACAGCCAGGTACATCGTACTTTCAAGCGATCTTCTGCTTCCGTGCGTTGTCCCACCACCAGCCAGAGATCGTGCTGGACGGCACCCGCTAGCAGCTCTTCCTGGCTGACTGGCCAACCAATTTGAGCGCGAAGATCGGCCTGCACTTCTGGAGGCAGGGTTTCAATCCGCTCAAAGCCCTGGGTGATGAGGTAAAGTCGCCCCATTCGTTCCAGTAGGCGGTCAATCCATCCTGTTCCGGTATGGGCAACTCCGGCGAGTTCTCGCAGGTGTCGGGCCAATCCGGGTGCTTGAGCATCAACCATCCGAGCGGCGATCACGTCCCAAACTTGATAGGATTCTTGGGGTACAGTTGCCAACCCCTGTCGTACTCGGTCTTCCAACCACAGCTGCAATTCTTGAACACCCGCGCTGACCTTGCGCTGCCGTTCTGCTGCCCGTTTTGCCTGGGCTGCTGGATCGACCACTTCCTGCTGTGTTCGTTTTTCCGTCTGCTTTTCAGCCCGATGCGATCGCGTCGTCAGCCATTTTGCAGCCCAGTCGGGTGGTTCTGCTGTGGCGATCGTCTCAGGTTGTTCTACTAGAAGTAGGAACAGTCCCAAACCATGTTTGCAGGGAAATTTGCGACTAGGACAGCTACACCGAAACGCTGGTTCACTGAGGTCGATCTGCGTCCGGTAAGGGTTTTTGCCACTCCCCTGACACTCTCCCCAGATGGCCGATTGACTGCGGCCTAGAGACGACCATTTATTTCGTGTCGCCAATCCTCGCCCATTCTTGGCTGATGCCGAGTCGGGCGCAAGCGCTAGTACTTGCTCAGCGGTCCATTGGGCAGGCATAGTGACTCCAGATGGATTTTGTCCGGTGGTGACTCTCTGACGTGATAACTTCGTTCTCTAGTCGGCGTCAACCGTATTCTACAGCTAAGTGCTAAATAAGTAGAACATTTGTACTATGAATTCCAACATCATCTACCCGTTGCACTACTTGATTGTTCGGCGAGAAGGAACCACATGGTATTTCAGACCAGGTATTAGCGTCTTCTATAATCCCAGAAATGAACCTGTCTCGCTGGCTTTGGAAGAGCGGCTGCGTCGCTTTGAAGTCAGTCCCGAATCAGTTATGGTCTCTCTTTTCAGGCTCGCTGGCGGCAAGCCTGGGTACTATTTAGCCGATCTGAAGCACAAGAAATATTACTATTGCGGGTTAAAGTGGGAGGACGTGAAAGCTACTCTTCGAGAATTGGGAGTTGGGCGAGTTGACCCATTGGAGTGACACTTCCAGTACTCACTACCTAGCCCTAGAACAGTCGCCTACAATTAAACCTACGTCCTAAAAATCTTTGAGGTAAGAGTGATGGCTAGAGTTATTATCGAAGACTTAGACCCGATGCTGATTTCGAAGCTGGAGGCGCTCGCACAAGAACATGGACGAGTACTGCAAGCAGAGTTAAAGTCCATTTTGGAGACAGCTGCCCAGAGCTATCAAGGGCAGCAACCAACTGCTATTCATGTGCGTGAGTTGTCTGGAATTCTTTATCAACCGGGACAAAAAACTGTGTCACTAGAAGAAATGGATGCAGTGATCGCTCAAGGTGCAGGAGAGTCCCTTTGAAAGGATTGGACACAAATGTTATTGTGCGTTATCTGATGCGAGACGATGAAGCCCAATGGCAGATTGCGAATCAGTTGATTGACAGCCTTTTACAGACAAATGATGTATGCTTAATTAATAATATTGCTTTTTGTGAATTGGTGTGAGTGTTGCGTAGCTATAAGCTTGATAGTCTTGTGCTAATTGATATACTAGAGAAATTATTGAGAATCAATATAGAATAGTAAGAGTGTGCTTTAAGAAACGGGGAGAGACAGTTTGTGGAAGGTTTGACG
Source organism: uncultured bacterium (assembly GCA_964250875.1). Classification (GTDB taxonomy): domain Bacteria; phylum Cyanobacteriota; class Cyanobacteriia; order Cyanobacteriales; family Chroococcidiopsidaceae; genus CAXUIV01. The sequence goes on along the minus strand of CAXUIV010000069.1, from coordinate 9,875 downwards.
GAAAAGATTCATGCACTGCCTCTAAGTTTACAGCTAAAAATTGAGGAACTTGTGGATTCTCTGTTGACTTTGGAGAAACAAAAAGCAAGGCAAGGCAACAAGCTACGGCAAGACTGGGCAGGAGCCTTGCAAGACTATCGTGAGCAATATACTTCTTTGCAACTTCAGCAAGAAACGATTGAAAGCTGGGCAAAGTAATGTATTTGTTAGATACTAATATCTGGTTGGAGCGGCTGCTCGACCAGCAGCAATCTAAGGTGATTGAACAACTTTTAAATCAACTTCCTTCAAATAGAATCCTTATTTCAGATTTTACGCTTCACTCTATTGCCTTAGCTCTAACTCGGCGGCGACAATTTGAGGCATTCGCCCGCTTCATACAAGATATTTTTGTGGATGGAAGCATTACGCTGATACGTCTATCACCCGAAGACCTACCAACGGCGGTAGCAACAATGCAGCAACAAAATCTGGATTACGATGACGCATATCAGTATGCAATTGCAGAGCGGTACAACTTGACTCTAGTTAGCTTCGATGCGGATTTTGACCACACAGAACGCGGTAGACAGACACCAACACAAGTGTTGGAATCTGCTATAAATTCATAGTGATACTTTTCAACCAGCAGAGTAGTTGATGGCAGCCCGCTGCACCTTCTGCCTAATCGGCTGAACTATCCACTCCGGTTCTAGCACCTGAGCGTTTTCTCCATACTGAAGAATTCTCTGTTGAAACCAAAATGAGTAGTCCTCCTCGGTCTCGATCTCAACAATGTTTGCTTGCGAATCTCGAAAAAGTTCGCGCTCGTTCGCCCGACGTGGCTGATAGCTTCCCAAGAGACCACTCATACGGTATCGGATGAGAACAGTCGGAAAACGGAGAATGCCCCAAGGAGTTTGAGAGGCAGGATAGACACTGAGGATGCGGTCAATCCGAAATGCTTGATTTTGCTCGACGCTAGGGCGTTCCATATGACGCGGGGAGAAATCTGGAGTGTAGGCAAACAGGTACAAGACACCGTTGTGAAGTCGAAGTTCAGAGCGATCGCAGTCCCAGTTTTGCTCATTACCACGGGCACTGCGATAGCGGATGGTATAGCGACGCCGTTGTTGAAACCGCTCTTGCAGTTTGTGAACGATCTCGTCTACTCTCTCCTGGCTGTAATCGAGTGGCGGGCTAAAGTCAACTTTAACGCTGGTTGGTAAGTGAGTTTCGTCAAGCTTGCCGATCCGAACGATGTGTCCTGCTTGAGCAGAAAATCCCATATCGGACAAGAAGTAGGCTGCCATTGCCAGGGCTTGTCGTTGTTCCTCGGACAAAATAACTGGGAACGCTGAGTCCATAAGCTCGTAGGGACGATTAGGTGCGCTACGAATGTCGAAGCCGCAATCTCGCAGCTTGCCAATCATCCGGCTAATCTTTTGCTGGATGTCTTCTGCTGCTTTTCCATACTGCTCTAGAAAATCTGAGAGCAGACAGCTTAACTCATCCCGCCGCCTTGGTTTTTCTGCAAGGATCTTCAAGATCTTCAGAGCAAAAGCGACTTGATTGTAGTTATCGTCATTTTTTGATGCTTTCTCTTTCAAGAGGGGTAATAGACTTGCTACAGCTTACCCCAACAGACTAACGTGAAAGTCTTTCTGAAACCAGTTTACTCTCAACTCAACCCAGGTGTCGGCAATTGCCCACTGGGGTGTAAGCAAGTTTGTCTGGTTCACCAAAAAGCCCCCGATCTCAAGCCGCCTGCGGATTGGACCTGTCCCTTGTCTGTTCATCAGGCTCAAACCTATGCTCAGATCGTTCAGGGAACAGCTGACATCATCTTTAACACAGCAATGACAGGTGATGGCAAATCGCTGGCAGCCTTCCTAGCTGCATTACTTGATCCACAATTCCGAATAATGGGGCTGTACCCCACCATTGAACTAGTGGAGGACCAAGATCGAAGCCACAGAGATGATAAGGATAGAAAGGGTTGGCATTCTCTGTTTGGGCTGAATGCCGAGGCGCGGATTGATCGCCTCTTTGGTGAAGAACTAAGCCGTCGGGTTCAAACTGCCAGCAGTAATCGCTTTCAGGAACTGAGCATTGCAATTGAGAATAAGCCCATCATCTTTACCAACCCAGATATTTTTCACCTCATCATTCACTTTCGATATCAAAATCCGGCCTACGGAAACATAGAACTTCCCCTGCTCATGGCAGAATTTCCAGATCTGTGGGTTTTTGATGAATTCCACATCTTTGGTCCTCACCAGGAGGCTGCTGTTCTCAACAGCCTCAGTTTTATTCGGCGATCGCAACAGCGAAAACGTCGCTTCCTGTTTACCTCTGCAACACCGAAAGAAACATTTATCCAACAGCTGCAAGCGACTGGTTTTAACACCAGCGTTATTCCCGGCAACTATGCAAACCTTCCCCAGAGGGGCTATCGTCAAATTCTACAGCCTGTGGAGTTAGAGTTCGTTCAGCTTAAAAAACAGGATGCTTTGGAATGGCTACAAGAGCATAGCGCTGAAATCCGCGCTGCTTTGACGGCAGAATCCGCCGGACGTGGACTGATTATTCTCAACTCGGTTGCTCAAGCAGGGCGTGTTGTTCAACTGCTTGCACTACTACCTGATGTGGATGTACGAGAGATCAGCGGTCGGATGGATCGCACATCCCGACAAGAAACTCAAGCAGCACTCAAGAATTCAGACCGTCCTGTGCTGGTAATTGCCACCTCTGCGGTTGACGTTGGAGTTGATTTCAAAATCAATCTGTTGATTTTTGAGAGTAGTAACTCTGCTACTGTGATTCAGCGACTGGGACGACTGGGGCGGCATCCAGGGTTCAAGTCTTACAAGGCGATCGCGCTGTTGCCAGAATATGCGCCTTGGATCGCCTCACGTCTGCGCGAAGCATTACCGGATGGCGAAATCGATCGAGAAACGTTGCGGGATGCCATTCTTGATGCTTTTGATGCCCCAAAAGAGTTTCAGGAGTACCGCCGAGAATGGGGGGCGCTGCAAGCACAAGGAATGCTACAGCAGATCAGCAAAGATAAAGTGATGGCAGGTGTACGAGATAGCATTCTCCAAGACTTGCAGCCACTATATGGAACGAACCTAGAAGGCATTGCTTACTGTCGATTGAAAGATTTTGATAAATCAGTTGCTCAGGCGATTCGAGATGAACTGCTGCGATTTCGGGGTAGCACGACTCTACAGGCGGCTATCTGGGACGAAAACCGTTTTTACACCTATGACTTGCTGCGATTGTTACCCTACACTTGGGTTGAGATATTGGAAGAATCTGATTTTTTGGAGGCCGCTCGGCAACAAGGTTATCACGATTTTTCTTTCAGATACGCTCAAGTTTTTCTCAAAGTTCAAAAGTGGGTTGACCAACGGATCGATATTCGGTTGCGTTGCGACATCGACAGTAGTGAACTGAAATGTTGCGAGCTTATCCTGCTAAGCAAACTTAAAATTGTCAACCATTCTCAAGCAGATGTTATTGATTGTTTAAGTCGAGAAAAAATTCTTAGTTTTCTCATACCTGGAGATTACTGGAAGGTGAGAGAAACTCTCAGGCTTGGCACACTGTTTGGCTTGTATCCTCTCAAGGATAGTTCCGAACAAACCTATGCCTGCGCGTTTAACCAGGATGCCCTGCTGCTGAAAGCATTAAGAAATAAACTGACAAGACTTTGCCGCCAGAATTCAACTTCAATGTTTCTCTAGCTACCTCGCCGCAATGACACTCTTACAAACGTTACTCACTACCACACTTCAAGAAGATTCCGATCAGATTCTTCGAGCATATATCAATACCGTTCTGCCTGCAATGGAACGAGAATTCGCTCTCATTCCAGCACTAGGCGGATCTGAGGCGGTTCACAGACATCGACTTCAGGGCGATCGCCTTATTGAGGACAAAATCCAGCGCTGGACCAAAAGTTCTGACCAAAGCTTGCTAGTTCACGTCTTAAACGCGATTCTAACCGCCTGGAATCTACTTCGCTTTCTAGACTCAGAAAAACAACTTTCCGATGTTGAGAAACGTCTATTGTGTTTAGGATTAACGCTTCACGATTACAACAAGTACTGCCAGGGGGAAGAAGAATCACCAAAAGCTCATGAGGTGCAGGAGATTCTTCAAATGTGCCAAAACTTAGGTGAAAAACTCAACTTTTCGGAGTTTTGGCCTGAGTGGCAAGAATATCTATCTGACATTAGCTTTCTCGCTCAAAATACCCAGTACAAAGTAGGTACCAATCCCATTCCCAGTAACTGGCAGTGCAAAATGTCTGATAGTCGGCGACTCAAGCATCCACTGCGTCATCTCTTAGCATTTGGGGATATTGCCGTACATATGAGCGATCCGTCAGAAATCACGGGTAAGCGGGGCGATCGCCTGCGCGAACACCTGCGATCGCTACAAATCAATCGCCAGCTCGTTTATCACCGCCTGCGTGACTGTACTGGACTCCTCAGCAATGGCATCCACAACGCCGTGCTTCACTTCACCAAAGAATTAGACTGGCAGCCTATCCTCTTTTTTGCCCAAGGTGTTGTTTACCTAGCTCCACCAGATTCAGGAACACCTGATCGCCCAACTCTGCAAAATGCTTTGTGGCAGAACATCAGCCAACTGCTTGGCGACAAAATGCTTGGCGGTGACATCGGTTTCAAGCGAGATGGCAAAGGAATTAAAGTCGCACCACAAACGCTAGAGCTTTTCAGCCCCGCAGATCTCATTCGCAGTTTACCCGACGTCATTGTGGCCAAAGTCGGTAACGTCAAAAATCCTGCGACTCCACAACGACTTAAATCTTTAGGGCTAAATGAGGAAGAACAAAAACAGCTTGAGCCAGGAGCAGATTTGAGGAGCGATCGCCTTGCAGAACTGATCTTTCTAGCTCAAAAAGAATTCTTCGACAACTGCGCGGATTTTACTCCCTGGGTTCTCAACACCCTCGGAATCCAGGACCATATTACCCCAGAGCAAACTGGAGTTCAATCGGGTGGTGTAAATTACGGCTGGTATCATGCTGCTGCCTACTACATCGCTGTTACTACAAACAACAAACTAGACCTTGAACAACTTACTGAAAAACTGCGAAATCTCGCTGATAATTTGGCAACCTGGGCAGAAACAAACAACCTTCTGCCTGAGCATCACAGCCCGACATGTGATGTCTTTCTTAGCTATATCAACCAGTACCTTGAGGTCTCTGGGTGGGAACAGCAGGAGTCACCTTTTCAAAATGAACTGTACAGCTATGTTGCAGCTAAAACTAAAGCTGCCAAAGAGCCAATTTGCTCTCTAAGTTCCGGAGAATTTGCTTCTGAAGACCAAATGGATTCTGTTGTGCTGTTCAAACCGCAGCAGTACAGCAACAAAAATTCGCTGGGAGGGCGACAGATTAAGCGCGGCATTTCTAAGATTTGGTCTCTAGAAATGCTATTACGGCAGGCACTTTGGGCAGTTCCGTCGGGAAAGCTGGAAGAACAACAGCCAGTGTTTCTGTACCTCTTTCCTGCTTATGTGTACTCTCCTCAAGTTGCTAAAGCTATTCGCGTGCTGGTGAATGAACTCAAGAGTCGTGTCAATTTTTGGGACATTCGCCGGTTCTGGCAAGAACACGGAATGGATGCTAACAGCCTGCGACTCTATCCCTGGTTGAGAGATGAAGGAGAACCAGGGCGTTTTACTGACAAGAACTACGGTCGAGATAAGCAAGATTTGCCCTTTATGGCAATCACTTACACTACAACACGCGGTAAAACTGCGACGGATGCCTGGGTTGAACCGGCATTCCTGGCGATCGCGCTTTCCTTTCTGCTCGGTATTAAAGTTGTCGCCACTGCCAGTTCTACCCCTCTTTACAACAGCGACAGCGAATTCCGCGAGTCCGTCAAGCTCGATGGCCCTGCGGGCTTTTGGAACTCGTTGGGGTTGCCGACCTCAATGCACCTAGAAGAATGGCTGCAAGGTCGCGTACAGCGCCTTGATCGCCTACTCAATCGTTTGCTGATTGCTTACAACATTCATTTGGACTGTGAAGGTGCCCCCCCCGATCCACGCTGGCGATCGCTACCTAACACAGTACGAGAGATGACAACCGATATCCTCAATGTCTTTCACCTTGCTGATTCTCACTTCCGAGATACCAAACGAGACCCCAGTTCTGAAGAAGTTCAACGCTATTGGCACTACGCCCAATTCTGGGCAGAAGGAGATACCGCAATGGAAAACCAATTGGATCTAATCAAACGCCTCGTTCAAGAGTATCGAACGTTCTATCAAGTCAACGTTACGGAGTCTAGTCATGCCATCTTGCTACCGCTATCTAGAGCGCTGGAAGACATTCTTGCAGTTCCCAGTGATTTGCCGATTGAAGATTTGATCTTCCAAATAGCCGGTCGCTTACATGATGCAGTTGAGCGGCAAAAACGATACACCCGTCCTTTAATTATGGATAAATCCCAGCTCATTGAAATCCGACGACACAATGAACTGCAAGCTATTCATCAGTTTGTGACCACCTGTGTCAAAGAGCTTTTCCTCAGACAGTACAAGGGCGATCGCGCCCTGCTGCAAGAAAACCGCAACCGCATCAAGTCTGGTGCTGAGTTTGCCTACCGCTGGTTAGCACTTCAGGAGAAGGTAGCTAGCAATAGCCAGCAGACCGTTGAAAGCTAAACCTAAACACAAATTCTCAATAAAGGAGCTTCCAAATGACTATTCTCGAAACCCTCAAATCTGAATTTCATGCTGCATTTTCCCGCCTAGCATCAGGAAAGTATGTTCACTTTCTGATGGTACGTCATAGCCAGTCTTTTCCCGTGTTTCAAACTGATGGCGTACTGAATACTGCCCGAACTCAAGCGGGGTTAAATCAGAATAGAGAATCAATTAGCCGTCTGGTAATGTTCAAACGCAAACAGATTACACCAGAACGTCTGGCAGGTCGCGAGCTGTTACGCTCTATAAGACTCACTAGCGCCGACCAAGCTGATAAAGACAAGTTCTGCGAGTACAACGGTGAAAACTCTTGTAAAAAATGCCCTGACTGCATTGTTTATGGATTTGCGATTGGGGATAGTGGTTCAGAGCGATCAAAAGTCTATTCTGACTCTGCTTTTTCACTCACCCCTTACGAAAGTTCTCATCGCAGTTTCACATTCAACGCTCCTTTTGAAGGTGGTACGATGAGCGAGAAAGGCGAGATGCGGAGTGCAATTAATGAACTGGATCACGTCTTACCAGAAGTCGTATTTCCTACGATAGAAACCCTGCGCGATCCTACCTTTGAAGGCTTTATTTATGTATTAGGTAATCTACTCCGTACCCGTCGCTATGGAGCGCAAGAATCGCGCACAGGCACAATGGCAAATCACATCGTTGGAATTGCCATGTGTGATGGCGAAGTTTTCAGCAACCTGTATTTCACGCAGGCAATTTACGATGCCCTAAAAGCAAAAGGAGACATCAATGCACCAATCGGTGACGTTCGAACAGAGGCAGCAGCAGTGGCAAAGAATCTTTTGAATCGAGAACCAGTTCGCAAAAGTCAGACGATTTTCGACACTCAACTGGAAGACTTGCTAGAAGAAGTTGCCAGCGTGTATCAAGATGAGGCGAAATTGCAGGCAACCTTAACAACACTCTATCGACAAACCCAAACCTACGCGGAAACCTATGGCGCGATCGCAGGCAGAAAAGGCAAAGCTAAATAAGCATACAGCACTCCTAAACGATTTCAAAACACCTCTCCGCGCCCTCTGCGTCTCGGCGGTTCGTTAAAAAATTGCTCACAGATCAAATAGCACTGCTATAGAGGTTTGGCTCATGCTTCACGTTTGCACTTTGACCCTACACGATAACGTTTTCTTCGCCACACGGGAGATGGGAACGCTCTATGAAACTGAGAAGTATCTTCACAACTGGGCATTAAGCTACGCCCTGTTTGAAGGTCACTACATCAATCGCCCCTATCGACTGAAAGGAGAGTATGCTCAAAAACCGAGTTACCTGGACAAAAATCACGAGCAAAGTCTACATCCATTGAATGAAACGGGACTGTATGTATTTCCAGCTCTACCGTTACAGTGGTCTTATCAGGTCAACACCTTTAAAGCCGCTCAGGTGAATTATTACGGCAAGTCCAAGCAGTTTGGAGAAAAAGGAGCCGATCGCAACTATCCCATCAACTTTGGTCGAGCGAAAGAACTCGCGGTTGGCAGCACCTACAGAACATTTCTGCTTGCTCCCGACGACATGGAATTCCCAGAATGGACGTGGATTCGCTTGGGTAAATGGGCAGCAAAAATTCGAGTGGAGTTTGTTCCTGTTCCTGCAGTTGCAGTACAGCAAAAATCTGGCGAATACATCTGTCAGCATCCGCTCAATCCACTAGATCTGCCAGCATCTACCCAACTGTTGCTCTACAACCGGGTTGTTATGCCACCCGTTAGCCTCGTGAGTCAGGCTCAACTGAGGGGAGAGTATTGGCAGATCTCCAAGTCAGCAATTCCCGAATCGGAGTTAGCACATCCAATTCTATCAAGTCTACCATTCCCAGTTTGTCTACCAAGAGGAGGCTTTTATGGAGCCAGCAATGTTGCCGTTGCCTCGTAGATCGTCTAGTCTTCATGCGATCGCGATTGACTTAGCCTCTGCTCAGTCAACAACTCTGCCCGCAACTTTAGGACGAGCAATTCACGCTCAGGTGATGGAATGGTTAACTTTGGGAGATTCCCAGTTGGCTAATGCTATCCACGATAGCGGAAACACACCGTTCAGCCTTTCAGGGTTAATCGGCTCGCGACGCAAAGCCGGAACCAGAGCAGGAGATGAATTCTGTTTTCGCATTGCGCTGTTGGATGGAGAGCTAATTTATCCGTTGTTGGATGGGTTGGAAAAATGGGGAGTCCAGCCAATCTCACTTGGCAAATGTCCCTTCGTCATCCGGCAAATCTACTCAATACCGAACAGTCATCCCGAAGTTGGCTCGTCGGATTACTACCTACTGGCAAAAACACCCAAGGTCTCAGACGACATCACGCTCCAATTTCTCTCACCCACTAGCTTCAAGCAGCAGCAGCACATCCAACCCTTTCCTCTGCCAGAATTCGTTTTTGGTAGCTTGCTCCGCCGCTGGAATACCTTTGCCCCAGAAGCCCTTCGCTTTCCATCAATTGAGTGGCACGGACTAGTTTCAGCGTTTGAAGTCAAAACCCACGCGCTAAAAATGGAGGGTGGAGCTGAAATTGGGACTGTAGGCTGGGTACGATATCGGTTTCCTGACCCAGAACAGGCAGCGATCGCCACCGTCCTTGCCCACTTTGCCACCTTTGCTGGTGTGGGGCGAAAGACAACAATGGGCATGGGACAGGTGCGGCTAAATACAGAGAACCCACTATCTGGAGCAATCATCTCAAAAAGAAACTCCACAAACTCCAGCAAAAAGCCGAAACTCATTTCAAGCTAAGACCCTTGACACTCGCTATGGAAAACTACCTACCCTTGGCATACCTCAATGCCTGGGAATATTGTCCACGCCGCTTTTACCTAGAGTATGTACTGGGCGAGATGGAGGATAACGAGCATATTATTCTAGGTCGCCATCTACACCGCAATATCAATGAGGAAAAGATCGTTCAAGGCGAGACCTCGATTTACCAGCAGCAGTCGGTGTGGAGCGATCGCCTCCAAGTTGCTGGAGTGATTGATGCAGTAGAGGAGTGTGATGGACAGTTGGTTCCGATTGAGTACAAAAAGGGTCGAATGGGCAATCACCTCAGCGACCACTTTCAACTCTGTGCCGCAGGACTCTGTCTAGAAGAACAAACCGGAAAGACCATCAACCACGGCGAGAT
>CAXUIV010000068.1:0-12102 GCA_964250875.1 uncultured bacterium | reverse complement strand
CTGCACGCCGATGGTGATTGAACATAATGACTTGTCTCATTTCAAACTCTTATCTAGTCAGACTTGTGTGTAGTAAAGATCACCGATGTTGACACTTTTCCAAAAACTTCAGGCTGTTCTCGGTTGCTGAGGAAACCGATGGTGTCCTGATCTTGATGGCAAGGCTAGCAACAAATGCCATGCCTACAGCGATTAAGAACAACTGAGATTTTCCGTTCTTCTGATTCACAGTATTTAAAGTAACTTGACTCATACAACGAAATTGGTGAGCGGTCAGGTGTCGTTATCAGTTGGTGTCTAGCTTTTGGACTGCTAGTGTTTCTTCCAGCACCTTTCTTGCTGCTTGCCACTCAGAAGCATGCCTCATCACTTTGACCTGAGGGATGTGTTGGTTGCTCGCATCAGCAGGATTACGGCGCAGTTCCTCGACCAAGGCGATCGCTTTGGCAATTTTCTGCTCAAGTCGCAGGTTTAATTGCAGACTCATCTTTGCTAGCTGTTTTGCTCGCTTTTCTTTCCAGTTTTGTTGAATCAGAATTCCAGTCATCATGAGCAACGAACTTAGGGTGACAGTATGCTCAAATCTGTAAAACTGAGAGGGATTGGACCGCGTCCCGTTGCGGCGAGGCAATACGTTAGGGATCGTCCAGAGGGCGAGCGTGAGCAGAACACCAAGCAAGAGCAAACTACAAAGTGTAACACGCTTGATTTCCACCCGGTGGTGTACCTCTTGCTCTGTGTGCGATCGCAGTGTTTTAATTACCGAGGTCGCCATCAAATTGTTCATGGTGAGTCTCCTTGAAGCGCTCCAGTAAAGACCCAACGGGCCTGACAGACTCCACCATACTGGAAATGTATCTTTCAAAATACCTTGTATCGTTAGGCATTGTCAATTCGATGAGGGGTTGTGTTACCAACTCATTCCTCTACCAGTCAGCGACTGAATGGACGCAGTGAGGGATCCAGAGCAAGTCTATCTTGCTCTGAATAAAAGGTTGCTTATGGTATTTAACTGCTGGATTTTGAACCATCCAGGGCGAGGTTGAGCTTGAGGACGTTTACCCGTGGTTCCCCTAAGATTGCCAACTGCCGACCTGTTGTGTTTTGCTGCACCAACTGTTGAACCTGGGCGACGGGCAGGTTGCGGGCTTGAGCGACTCTGTTCACCTGGAGGTTGGCATTGGCGATCGAGATGTCGGGGTCAAGGCCAGAGGCAGAGGCGGTGACAGCATCGACAGGTACGGGGGCGTCTGCTGCTAAGCCGTTTTCCTTGCGGTAGGCAGCGGCGGCATCTTTCACTCCCTGGATGAATTTCTGGTTGGTTGGTCCAGAGTTGCTGCCACTACTCTGGCCCGCATTATAGGGTTCAGCTTTGTCGGTGGTGCCAGTTTTTGTGGTAGCGCTAGGACGGGGGTGGAAGTATTTGGGAGCGGCAAAGTTTTGACCGATCAGTTCGGAACCAATCGTTTTGCCATTGACGGTGATTAAACTGCCTTGAGCTTGGTGAGGGAAGATGACATTCGCGACTGCTGTTGTCACCAAAGGATAGATGAGACCGCATAGTACCATCATCCAAATCGAGAGAGTAATTGCAGGTATTAACAGGCTGACAAAGGACGAACGGGACTGAACTGCCATTGACGGCGACTCCTAAATTGAAGTTAAGTTGAAGTTAGTAAGTTCTACCAGCTAGCATGTCGAACTGCTCGGCGATCGGACCCAGCGCTAAGCCTGGGAAGAAAGTGAGTCCGCCGACGATGAGAATCGACGCCAGTAACAGGACTCCAAAAAACGCAGTATCTGTGGACAGGGTGCCAACAGTATTAGGGACCTTGGGCTTGGCAGCCAAGCAGCCAGCAACAGCCAGCAGCGGCAGCAAAGGACTGAGGTAGCGTCCTAGGATGATGGCTAGACCGAGTGTGGTGTTGTAAAAGGGAGTGTTGGCGTTCAGTCCGGCGAAAGCTGAGCCATTATTGGCTGTGGCGGAAGCGTAGGCATAGAACAGTTCGCTAAACCCGTGAGGACCAGCGTTGTTTAAACTATCGAGTGCCTTGGGCCAGACGAGCGACAGTCCAGTGAAGACCAAAATTGTGAATGGGTGAGCCAGCAGAGACAGGGACGCGAGTTTGACTTCTTTGGCTTCAATTTTCTTGCTTAAGAACTCCGGCGTGCGTCCTACCATCAAACCGACAAGGAAAACCGTGATGATGGCGTACTGAATCAGGTTAATCAGTCCAACACCTTTACCGCCAAAGACGACGTTGAGCAGTATTTCGGATAGAGCAGCAAAGCCACCCATGGGAGTGAGGCTATCATGCATGGCGTTAACGCTTCCCGTGGTAGCAGCCGTTGTCGCGGTGACAAACAAGCTCGTCTGGGCAATACCAAACCGGACTTCTTTACCTTCAAAGTTACCGCCACTTTGCAGCGCACTGAGAGTTTGATCGGCTCCGGCTTTTGTTAACAAAGGGTTGCCCGCTTGTTCGAAGGGAAACACAATCAGTAAAAAACCCAGAAACAAAGCTGTAAACACTCCAAAAAACACCCAGCCCTGCCGCCGCCGTCCCACCATTATGCCAAAGGTATAGGTGAGTGCGGGTACAATCAGCAACATTGACAGAATGTGCAGTGTGTTGGTTAGAGGCGTTGGATTTTCATAGGGGTGGGCTGCATTCGCGTTAAAGAAGCCGCCGCCATTCGTACCAACGTGCTTAATTGATTCCAAACTGGCTACAGGACCGCGAGTAATAACTTGGGTGGCACCTTCTAGGGTAGTGGCTTGCTCTGCCGGAGCTAAAGTCTGAGGCATTCCTTGCCAGACAAAAATTAACGCCAGCACGAAACAGATGGGCAAAAATAGTCGATAAATTCCTCGAGTTAAGTCCACCCAAAAGTTTCCCAGTTGGTTGCTGCCGCTTTGACTTAATCCTCGAATGACCGCTATCCCAGCAGCCAAGCCAGTCGCCGCTGAGGTGAACATCAAGAACTGAACCATTGCCATTTGGTTGAGGTAAGAAAGCGTCGTCTCACCACCATAGGACTGCCAGTTGGTATTGGTGACAAACGAAACTGCTGTGTTGAAGGCAAGGTCTGGAGAGATAGCAGACTGCTTGTCGGGATTGAGGGGTAAGAAGGTTTGAAGTCGGAGTAGTCCATACGCCAATAGCGCCATGACTAAATTAGAAAGAACCAAAGCCTGACTGTAGCGCTGCCAAGTCATTTGCTCCTTGGGATTAATTCCTAGAAAGCGATAGGTATAGCGCTCTAATACCGTATCTCTTTCGTCAGTAAAAATTTTGACCAAGTAGCTGCCAATTGGAATTACAAGGCCAAATCCGATGATCGCTAAAATGAGCGCTATTTGCAAAATGTTCAACAGCATGTAGATTCCTTCCTTACAGCCAATCAAAAGCTTTAATCAACCCAAAAAAAGCAACAAAGCTGACTAAAATTACACTGAGAAAAACCACATCCATGACTTTAAGTCCTATTTTTAGAAGCGCTGCGGTTGGATCATCACTGCCATTAAATAAATCGCCAGAGCCAGCGTTACAAGTCCCAGAATCCCGAGCGCATAAGCGTTCAGTCGTGAAACCGAACCACCTGATGCTGCCAGTACGGCGGGGGCAATGATCAGGTTAAAACAGAGAGCGAGAAAGAGTTTTAAGGGCAGTGGGCGATGGCGTAATTGAGACAGCAATGGAGTGAAGTCATTCAATTGCGCCCGGATTTCCCTAATAAGGCTGGGCTTCATCACGTGAACACCTTTATTAAATGTGTGGAGACAGACTATTTCAAACAGCCAATTTAGGCTAAGTGCAGAGCCGAGATGATGACGTCAATGATTTTGATGCCGATAAACGGAGCAATGACGCCGAAAACGCCATAGATGTACACGTTGCGGCGCAAGAGTTGGTCGGCTGTGAGGGGACGGAACTGCACTCCTTTGAGGGCTAGAGGAATTAAAGCCGGAATAATGAGAGCGTTGAAGATCAAGGCAGATAAAACAGCAGACTGCCCACTCGCCAACCGCATGATGTTCAGGCTACCAAGTCCGGCAGCCGCGAAGATGGCGGGAATGATCGCAAAGTATTTGGAGATATCATTGGCGATGGAAAAGGTAGTCAGCGCACCACGGGTAATCAGCAATTGCTTACCGATGGTGACAATATCGATCAGCTTCGTCGGGTCAGAATCCAAATCCACCATGTTGGCGGCTTCTTTCGCAGCTTGCGTACCCGAATTCATCGCCACACCCACGTTTGCCTGAGCGAGTGCTGGGGCATCGTTGGTACCGTCCCCGGTCATTGCTACGATTTTATTTTGTGCCTGTTCAGCTTGAATTACGCTGATTTTGTCTTCCGGTGTTGCTTCGGCAATGAAGTCATCGACTCCCGCTTCTTCGGCAATCACAGAGGCGGTGATGCGGTTGTCCCCGGTTAGCATGATTGTGCGGATCCCCATCCGCCGCAACTGGTCAAAGCGTTCTCGCAGCCCAGGTTTGACAATGTCTTTCAGGTAGATAACGCCGGAAATCGTGCCATCTCGACAAACTGCGAGCGGGGTGCCGCCCAAGCGAGAGATTCGTTCGTAAGCAGTATCGAGTTCCGGCGTTAGTTTGCCGCCGCGCGATCGCACGAATCCTTTAACGGCATCAACAGCCCCCTTACGCACCTCTGCGCCATCGGGTAAAGTCGTTCCACTCATGCGAGTTTTGGCTGTGAACTCAATTCCTTCTGCCTTACTAGTATCAAAATCAACCTTCGCACCTAGCTTCTCTGCTAGTCTGACGATTGATTTCCCTTCCGGCGTCTGGTCAAACACGCTTGCAGCCAGAGCAACGCTGGCCACCTCTTCCATAGAGTGACCATTAACGGGGATGAATTCCTCAGCCAGACGGTTGCCAAGCGTGATGGTGCCAGTCTTATCTAGGATCAGCGTATTTACGTCCCCACATGCCTCGACGGCTCGACCCGAAGTGGCAATGACGTTAAACTGGGCCACTCGGTCCATTCCAGCAATGCCGATTGCACTCAACAAGCCGCCAATAGTGGTCGGAATCAAGGCCACCAAGAGAGAGATTAAGTTGGCAATGCTAACTGGACTTTGTCGATAGTTGGCAATGGGCGGAATCATGGCCACCACGACCAGAAAGATCAAGGTGAGTGCTGCTAGTAATACCGTAAGAGCAATTTCATTCGGAGTTTTAGTCCGCTCTGCACCCTCTACCAAGGCAATCATTCGATCGATAAACCCTTGACCAGGATCAGCCGTCACCCGGAGAGTAAGTTCATCTGAAATAATGCGCGTACCGCCAGTTACGGAACTAGCAATGTCTGACCCCGGCTCCTTAATCACTGGTGCAGATTCACCTGTAATTGCCGATTCATCCACACTAGCAACCCCAGTTATCACCTCTCCATCGCATGGAATGATGTCACCGGCAACTACTTTAACTTGGTCGCCTTTGCGCAAGGACGTTGAAGGAACTTCCTGAATGGATCCACTGGGCAGGATTTTCCGCGCTGCTGTATCCGTCCTGGTTGCTCGCAGTGCATCTGCCTGGGCCTTGCCCCGTCCTTCTGCCACCGCCTCAGCGAAGTTCGCAAAGACAACGGTGAAAAACAAAATGAAGGTAATCAGGCCATTGTAAAACCGTTGGTTGTGGTCCGGCGATGGACCAAATATATTGGGAGCAATGGTCGTGATCGCGGTGACAATGGTGCCAACCCAAACCACAAACATTACCGGATTTCTGACCATGATCCGGGGGTCCAGCTTGATGAAGGATTCCCGAATCGCCCTTGAGTAGAGTCCAGAGGTATCAACCTTGGCAGCGCGTTGGCGCGGTGTACTATCTAACGTGTTCAACGAAGTCATATCTTACCGTCCAGTTGCAAGTTGAAAGGCTTCAGCCACAGGTCCTAAAACCAAAACCGGAAAAAACGTCAGTATCCCCAAAATCAGAATAGTGGCAGCGGTGACGCCAGCAAACAGAAGAGTATCTGTTTGCAATGTCGCTGCGGTGGTAGGAGTTGGCTGTTTGTGGGCTAAACTGTCAGCGATCAGCAGTAGGGCTACGATCGGGATAAACCGTCCGGCCCAGAGGACAACTGCTGTTGTTAAATTCCACCACAAGGCTGTGGGTGCGGGTTGACTGTTGCCTAATCCCGCCATATCAGATCCATTGCCAGATGCTGCTGAGGTATACTCATAGACCACCTGAGTCAGTCCATGAAAGCCAGGATTGCTGATGCCTGCTAAGGTATCGGGGAAGGCTAGGGTGATGCTGGCCGGAATTAAGATGGTGATGGGATGGATCAGCACAATGACGCCAACCAGAGTGATTTCCCAGCGATCAATCTTGCGACCCAGAAATTCTGGCGTCCGCCCAACCATCAAGCCAGTCAGAAACACCGCTAAAAATAGGTAGATGAACAGGTGCGCTGTTCCAGTCCCTACAGAACCCCAAATAACTTGCACAAACATATTGAAGAGAGCGCAAAAACCACCTGTAGGCATCAAGGAGTCGAAGGCTGCGTTGGATGAACCAGTCATAGTTGCCGTGGTTGTGACCGCAAACAGGGCTGTTTGTGCCCAACCCAGTCGGACTTCTTTGCCTTCTAAATTCGGTTGCTGTTCGGCAAACAGAGCGTTAACCAGTGGATTGCCTGCGTACTCTCCAACTGCGGTGACTCCAACCAAAACAATAAAGATGGTAAACACCATCCAAAACAGTAGCCACGTCTGTCTGGCATTGCCGATGAACACTCCGTACGTGTAGATCAAAGCAGCAGGAATGCAAAGCTGCGCTATGACTTCTAATAGTTCGGTAGCACCATTAGGATTTTCATAGGGGTGGGCGGAACTGGCACCAAAAAAACCGCCGCCGTTTTCCCCCAGCATTTTGATGCTCTCAAAATGAGCGACTGGACCACGGGCGATCGCTTGAGTTGCTCCCTCTAATGTTGTGACTGTTGCCGGACCTGCTAACGTTTCTGGTACTCCTAAAAGCATCAGCAACACAGCACCTACGATGGATATGGGTAGGAAGACTCGCGTTATGGAGCGAGTTAAATCTACGTAAAAGTTGCCCAACGACCTGCCAGTCAAGCCACGAATGAAGGCAATTCCCACTGCTAGCCCAGTAGCAGGAGCAACAAACATTAAAAAGCCTAATGCCGCTACCTGACTGAAATAACTCATGGTGTTTTCACCAGAGTAATGTTGGAGGTCAGCAGCAACCAAGAATGAGATGGTTGTGTGCAAGGCTGTATCCCAAGTCATCATCCCTAAATGCGTCGGATTTAGAGGCAGTGAGGCTTGAAATATCAGCAGGAGAAAGACTCCTATTGCCATTGCTGAATTACTAATCAGCACGGCTCGAGCGTATTGCCACCCTGTCATCTCCTCTGCGTGGATTCCGCCTAACAGATAAATTCCTCGCTCTAGGGGTGTCATCACCGGGTCAAGGAGGGTCTTATTGCCTAGAAAGACGTGAGCTAAATATCTCCCAAAGATAGGGGTAATACCTATCACTAGAAGCAGCGTTAGAGTGATCTGAAGAATTCCTTGCACCATAAATTTGGAACATGCCTGATAGTCCTCTGTTTCTTTATCATTGACTATCAAGTTTGATTTTTGCTCAATTTTTTTGATCTTAAGAGTTATGTAAAATCACATATAGATTTTTCCTCCATGCTTTGTCCTGCAAGTCGTTTGCAAAATTATTTTGTGGTATTTTGTGAGAAAAAGCAAGGTATAAAGAGTGTTTAGCGTCTGTTTATTGTGTTTAGGGTTTGTTTAGTGTATCTTCCTATAAGGGTTATATTTAGCTTATGGACAAGTTTTTTATTAACGAACCGCAGAGAGCAAGTTTCCGGTGTGGTGAGACAGCCCTGAAGGAGGGTTTCCCTCCGCAGGGGACTGCGTTAGCCGAAGGCGAAGCGTAGCGTTACCTGGAAGGCTTTGCCTCCCGTAAAACTTGCGGTGGACGCAGAGAGCGGGGAGGAATCGTTTTTTTAAATGAATTTATATATCTATAGATAGTTGTTATCTAAACACTACGTGAACGCTTCAGATGAGCTGATAATTTATACTGAATAGGTCAATGATTGTATTCACTTAGGAATAGTCTCTAGATGCTGCTTCGGTTTTTGGTCCCCAGGACCTTTTTAACTAAGGACTCGCGTCTAAGAATTATTTGGCTGATTGGGGGGTTCTATGCGATCATCTCTGTGCTGGAGTTTTCTACTCCGACACAGTATGTGTTTGGCTATCTCTACACTGGGCCAATTCTGTTGGCTTCCCGCTTGCGCCAGGGTACTACCTTTCAAATCACACTGTTGGCAGCTGTCTTGACTATTCTTAACCTGTGGGTGCCTGGAGGGTCTCCACTCAGGGCTTCAACAGTAGCTAATCGGTTGATTGCTGTATTTGCATTGGCCGTTACCGCAGTTTTGAGCGATCGGAATCAGCGTTATGAGGAGGCGATCGCTCAACAGCAGGCTAAGCTGCAAGCCCAAGAGAAATTAGCTTCAGTCCGCGAAGATTTTGCTTCGGCGTTGACTCATGATTTGAAAACACCTCTGTTGGGGGCAATTGAGACGCTAAAGGCTTTTCAGCAATGGAGATTTGGTGTTGTCACTCCAGGTCAAGAGAAGGTGCTGGCAACAATGGCACGCAGTCATCAGACCACTTTGCAACTCGTGGAGACCTTGCTGGATGTCTATCGCAACGATACGGAGGGATTGACATTACAGCTGTCACCTGTAGATTTGGTTGTTTTGGCGGAGCAGACAATAGAGGCATTAATAGATTTAGCTCTAACCCGTCAAGTGCATATTCGTCTAGGTTATGGCGAATCTGATTTTCGTAGAGCTTTGTGGGTTGAGGGAGATGCTCTACAGCTTCAGAGAGTCTTTGTTAATCTGCTGACTAATGGCATCAATCATTCTTACCGTGGTGGTAGGCTTGAGGTCGTGCTGGAGTCTCAGTCTGACTATCAAATTGTCAAGGTGTTGGATACAGGCTCAGGAATTACAACTGAGGAGCTGCCGCATTTGTTTGAGCGGTTTTACCAAGGGCATAGCGATCGCCAAGCTAAAGGTTCTGGGTTGGGACTCTATTTGTCTCGCCAGATTATCGTTGCTCATGGCGGCACGATCTGGGCTGAGAATCACTCTCCGCATGGGGCTGTGTTTGGCTTCCGGTTACCAGCCTGTATACTTTGACTAGAGGGCATGGGGCAGAAGGAGATAACCTGTACCCAGGTGTCTGTAAGCTTTTTGGCAACCGGAAGGGAGTAATGGCATCACTCGCTGCGGAATCGCCAGGACTGGGTTCCCTTGATTAACTCTTCAGCTGTGGGGTTGCCCCGATTCAGTTCTTCGGTGGTCATTTGCCCTTGGCTTAACTCTTCAGCTGTGGGGTTGCCCTGATTCAGCTCTTCAGCATCGGGGTATTCAGAGCGTTCTCGCGTAATATCTGGGTCATTATGAATGGTCATTATTTTGGTTATTAGTTATTAGTTGTTGGTTATTAGTTGTTGGTTGTCGGTTTGTCTTTACCAACAACAAACTACAGCTCTAACTAGTTTTTTCTCTGCTTACCATTGCCTGCAATCGTTCTAGCGGGTACTCAGCAGCAAAGCTATCCCAAGATTTAGATTGTCCAGCAGCGTTGTATACATACAGCAGCCCATCAATTTTTCGACTGGATGATATGAGACCAAGTGCTTTGGCTAAGTTGAAGCAATGAGTGAATTCATTTGAGATCATTTGTCTTACTGGGCCTTTATAAAAATGTTTGGGTCCTGATGTTTTACTTCCAATTTCTTTGAGAATTTTCTTTTACATCTGATTCTCAAGAGCAGGCAGGCAATTCGCTCCTCCCAGCATTACTACTGAGAGCAATAGTTCTCATTTGGCTAGTGATAGTGGTGGAGAATGTTGCAGACACTGAATTAGGATCACCTTATCTTAGCAATTTTAGCCTCGCCAACAGCTCCCGTTTTAACGGGTTTAACCCCGGCAGTGAGTGTGACAAAATAAAGTGAATACTTTTTTGACGAACCGCTGAGACGCAGAGAGCGCAGAGGAGTGGTCTAATGGTACTGGTGAAGTTGTTTTTGAGTTCCGACGATTCTTAGTTAATGTGAGATGCCACCTACTTCGCTGCGGATTCTACTTGTTGAGGATGATGAACTGTTCCGCCTTGGTCTTCGGGTGAGATTGCAACAGGAGATAGGGTTGGAAATCGTGGCAGAAGCTGAAGATGGGGAGACGGCGGTGGAGTTGGCGAATCACTGTCCGCTTGATATTGTGCTATTAGATGTAGGGCTGCCAGGGCTGGGAGGGATTGAGGCTTGTCGCCAGATCAAGCAGCAACACCCAGGTTTGCCGGTTCTGGTACTGACTTCTCATTCTCAAAAATCCTTGATTTTAAGGTTGATTGAAGCCGGGGCGCAGGGCTACTGCCTTAAAGGAGTTGCAGCAGAGACTTTAGTGTTAGCGCTTCGCTCTGTGGCAGCTGGTGCATCCTGGTGGGATCGAATCGCCACTGTGGAGATTCGAGCTGCTTTTGCCAATTCCATTGCTGCTGACTCCAGAGAATCTTTAGAAGTGGATGCGGTCGATAATCCACTGACGCACCGCGAACAGGAGATCTTGGCACTGCTGGCAGTTCGGAAGACAAATCAAGAAATTGCGGAGATGCTTTACATTACTCCTGGCACCGTGAGGGTGCATGTCCATGCAATATTGCACAAGTTGGGAGTACGCGATCGCACGCAAGCTGCACTGTTAGCCGTTCAGAAGAAGTTGATTACTACTGACTTGTTGCCGGAACAATAGGCTCCCTGAAACATGATTAGCCTCTGCATGATTGTTAAGAACGAGGAGGCAGCATTGCCCGGATGCCTCAACAGTGTCAAAGATGTAGTCGATGAGATGGTGGTGCTGGATACTGGTTCTACAGACCGCACGCGTGAGGTGGCTAAAGAGTTTGGGGCTAGAGTGTACGACTTTGAGTGGAGCAATGATTTTGCCGTTGCCCGTAATGAATCTTTAAAGTATGTCCATGGAGACTGGATCCTCGTTTTGGATGCGGATGAGGCACTGGTGCCGGAAGTTGTGCCGCAGTTAAAACAGGCAATTCAGCAGCGTCGCTACCTGCTGATTAATTTAGTGCGGCAAGAGGTCGCGGCGGCTCAGTCCCCCTACTCTTTGATTTCACGCCTGTTCCGCAATCACCCAGACATTCGCTTTTCGCGGCCTTACCATGCTTTAGTGGATGACAGCGTTTCCCTGATTTTGAGCCAGGAACCTCAGTGGCGGGTAGGGTATCTACCAGAGGTGGCAATTCGCCATACAGGATATCAAAAAAGCGCGATCGCCCAACGAGACAAATTCTCTAAAGCGCAGGCAGCGATGGAAGGTTTTTTGACTCGTCATCCTACCGATCCTTACGTCTGTAGCAAGTTGGGAGGGTTGTACATTCAGACTGGACGCTTTGCCTTGGGAGTTGAGCTGTTAGAGCGGGGACTCACTTCTAAATCGCTGAATTCTGAGATCCTGTACGATCTGCACTATCACTTGGGCATTGCCTATACTCATCTGCAAAATTCCGTTCAGGCGATCGCTCACTATGAAGCAGCGATCCAGCAGCCCGTTCACTCCATGATTAAAGTAGGATCCTACAACAACCTGGGCAGCTTGCTCAAGGCGACTGGAGATTTAGCTGGAGCAAAGACGGCTTATCGGTTGGCATTGCAAATCGACCCTGGTTTTGCTGTGGGTCACTACAACTTAGCGATGGTGTTGAAGGCACTGAATTGTTTTCAAGAAGCGATCTTCGCTTACCAGCAAGCAATTCAGCTACAGCCCGATTACGCCGAGGCATATCAAAATCTGGGCGTTGTGCTGCTGCATACAGGTAAAGTTGCGGAAAGTTTAGCGGCTTTTCAGCAGGCGATCGCCCTGCATCAACAGCACAATCCTGAAGAGGCACAACGATTGCGTCAGGGATTAAAGGAAGTGGGCTTCCAGTAACTCTTTAGAAGTTTTGTGGCGGTAGTTCTTTCCCTTCACTCCGGGGCACGTT
>CAXUIV010000067.1:2760-12140 GCA_964250875.1 uncultured bacterium | reverse complement strand
AGGACGCTTAGGAGGATTGACCTCGGTGAATAAACGGTGGAGAAACGCGGGGCTGTATGCACTGTTGGCGATTGTTGTCATAGCGCTGGGAACAGCATTCTTTGACAATAAGCAGCCCCCTAAGGAGACATGGCGATACAGTCAATTTCTTGAGGAAGTTGAAAAAGGCAAAGTTGAAAGGGTTAGCCTCAGCGCTGATCGCTCCAAGGCTCTGGTGACGTCATTAGACGGCAATAAGGTCTTAGTAAATTTAGTCAACGACCCGAAGCTGATTGATACTTTGACCAAATATAAAGTCGACATCAGCATTTTGCCTCAAACCGATGACGGTTTCTGGGTCAAAGCGCTGAGCAGCTTGTTTTTCCCAGTTCTACTGCTGGTGGGCTTGTTCTTCTTGCTACGACGTGCCCAAAGTGGTCCAGGCAGCCAAGCGATGAACTTTGGTAAGTCCAAAGCTAGGGTGCAGATGGAACCACAAACGCAAGTCACGTTTGGGGATGTCGCTGGCATTGACCAAGCCAAGCTGGAACTGAATGAAGTTGTGGACTTCTTGAAGAATGCCGACCGCTTCACTGCTGTCGGAGCCAAAATTCCTAAGGGTGTGCTGCTGGTTGGTCCTCCGGGAACTGGTAAAACTTTACTGGCTCGCGCTGTAGCTGGAGAAGCAGGTGTACCCTTCTTCTCGATCTCTGGTTCTGAGTTTGTTGAAATGTTCGTCGGTGTGGGTGCATCCCGCGTTCGCGATCTATTCGAACAGGCTAAGGCGAACGCACCCTGCATCGTGTTTATCGATGAAATTGATGCCGTGGGTCGGCAAAGAGGTGCAGGTCTAGGCGGCGGTAATGATGAGCGTGAGCAGACCCTTAACCAGCTGTTGACGGAAATGGACGGCTTTGAGGGCAACACTGGCATTATCATTATTGCCGCTACTAACCGTCCAGATGTGCTAGACGCGGCGCTATTGCGGCCCGGTCGGTTTGACCGTCAAGTTGTGGTAGATCGGCCCGACTACGCGGGACGGTCAGAGATTCTCAAGGTGCATGCTCGTGGCAAAACCTTGGGCAAGGATGTGGATCTCGATCGAATTGCCCGTCGGACTCCTGGCTTCACTGGCGCAGATTTATCCAATCTGCTGAACGAAGCGGCAATTCTAGCGGCACGGCGCAATTTGACTGAGATCTCCATGGATGAAGTCAATGACGCGATTGACCGGGTGTTAGCTGGACCAGAGAAGAAAGACCGGGTGATGAGCGAGAAGCGCAAAACCTTGGTAGCATACCATGAAGCTGGTCACGCCTTGGTTGGAGCGCTGATGCCAGACTATGACCCAGTGCAAAAAGTCAGCATTATTCCTCGTGGTCGGGCTGGTGGTTTAACTTGGTTTACACCCAGCGAAGACAGGATGGATACAGGTCTCTACAGCCGTTCCTATCTGGAGAACCAGATGGCTGTGTCTTTGGGTGGTCGGATCGCTGAAGAGTTAATTTTTGGTGAAGAAGAAGTGACTACTGGTGCGTCAAATGATCTGCAACAGGTAGCTCGTGTCGCTCGCCAAATGGTAACTCGGTTTGGGATGAGCGATCGCCTTGGTCCTGTCGCTCTTGGTCGTCAGCAAGGCAACATGTTCCTGGGACGAGATATCGTCGCTGAGCGTGATTTCTCAGAAGAGACAGCTGCTGCGGTTGACGATGAAGTTCGTACCCTCGTTGATGTTGCCTACCGTCGGGCTAAAGAAGTGTTGGTGAATAACCGTCACGTTTTAGACCAACTGGCACAAATGCTGGTGGATAAGGAGACGGTAGACTCCGAGGAACTGCAAGACCTCCTGGCAAATAACGACGTGAGGACTGCGGCGATCGCTTAGATTTAAGTGCAGTATTCAAGTGCAATAGCTTTTTAGGGCAATTCTGGCGGTGCCAGTTGCCCTAATTTTTTAACTTTGTTTTGACTTTAATAGAAAAGCCCCAGCCGGAGCCAGGGCAATGATTAATATTGTGACGTTCTTTCGCATAGCGATACTGTGAGTCTAGCGCTGTTAAGGGCACACACTGGCGAATATGAGAAAGTTCTCATCAAGCTTTTAAGAGCTTTTAAGATTAATTCATGCTGGTGCGATGGGTCGTGGTATTCTCCTGGAGAAAGTTCTTGGGTAAAACTATTGCTGCTTCGAGCAGCGATCAAACCATTCTTGGTAAGTCTTTTGGCGTGAGGCATCTTCAACGACAATTTCCATCCGTACCTCCTTGGAACCATGTTGGCGCTCAAGGGCGATCGCATTTAAAAGTAAACTAGCTGTTTTGGGTGAGTTGAAGGTGCCGCTTACTGTAAATTTACCGTCTAAACGGTCGGATTTAGTGGCAGTGCTTGAATTCTCCGCAGTGCTTAAGTTCTCCGGTGAGTTATTGTCAGCTATCTCCTCTTGACCTAAATCAATTTCAGCTAGCTGTTTGTATTCTGGACTTACTTGTTCAATGATTAGCTTTTCGCGCCGGACTGGGACCTGTATCATGCGGGTTTCAATCTCTTTGCGAACAATAATTTCGCCAACTTTATGTCTGTTGTGATCAACGACTAACCTTTCTTCGAGTAGGCGAATAATTTCTTCCTCCAGTACCTCTGAAGTAGGCAGCGATTCTACTCTACTGTGTTCATCTACTTTCGCCTGGTTTACCGCTTCAAAGGATTGTGCTGGCATATCTGTAGTACTTGTATTAGAAATGGTGTATTGATCGCTAGCTTCTAGCGTATTTGTGTCTATTCTCTTTTGTACCAGATCTTCTGGGACAGTTGGCACGACTTTGTCTTGTGCTTTCGGCTCATACCTGTGCGAACGCTCAATATTTGCCTTACTAATATCTACAAAAATTGTTTTGCTTGATGGGTCGATCTTCTGAATTGCTCTACTCATCAGCAAAAACAATTGAGGGTCTGGATTAGTAGAGGGTGGAGCTACAATCAGACTAATCTGGCGGCTCTTGTCCAGAGTTAAATCTTTAACATTGCCTACAAACTGACCTTGGCCATCTGTGACTACAAAACCCTTTAATTTTTCCCTCAGCTTTTCAACTAAAGCAGTGACTCGAGCGTTTTTCTGTGTGTCTTCAATAGCTGAGTACGTGTTGCTATCCATTCCTTCAAATTCTAATGAATGCCTACTAGAAGATTAAGCAAGGCGGAGCGCATTTCCGCTCCGCCTGCATTGTTCTCATCTGGAGGCAACCGTTAAACTGCCCCTATGAGTCAACTGGTATAAACTGCGTTTTAGTGGTGTACCTTACACTCTCCGGTTGGGGGAAGTATCATTGCCATCAACCACTGGATTTCCGTCAGTCTTAACTTCTAACTGTTCCCGACGGATTGTTTCTTCAGCGTTAGCCGTATCGTGGTCTACAACTTTTTTCACACTAATCTCTTCGCGCACAAATGCTTCTTTACGAATGTCAGGAGTCTCTTCGTATACTTCCACTCTTGCCACTTCCCCTGCCCGGAAGTCGGCTGTACCGGGAGCTACCGCAGTTCCTGCATCTGCTGGGGTCGTGCGCTCAACGACCACCCGCTCTTTTTCCAAAGGCACCGAAACTCTTGCTGTCTCAGTTTCTACCCGCTTACCAACAGCAACCTCACCTGTCTTAGTACGGCTTTTGCTTGCAATTAACCGCTCCTCGTACAGCTTGAGATTTTGATGATCCCGATCATTCAGCTCATATAAAGATGCATCTTGCTGGTAGTTGTAAGTGTCACGGCTGCGTGTAGCAGGCAGAGGCTGACTAACGACGCTACCAGTATTAGCAGTAACGGGGACTGCTGCATCTAGAGGGGTTGGTGTATCCAGAGGGGCTGCTGTGCCTACAGGTATTGACGCATCCATAGGTGTTCCGGCACCCAGAGGCGCGCTCAGCGGTGCTGTGGCATCCATAACTGGGCTAACTGCGGCTGCACTGCTAGCTCCTGGACTGCGATAAACTCCCCGCACTTGCTCTTCGTAGTCATAATCAGCCGTCATGTTTTCTTTAAACTCAGGCAAGTCTTCCGCTTGCTGCCTCGTAAGTCCAACGGCATAAACGCGGTCAGCGTTGTGATCAATTTGAGAACGGCCAACAGGTAGTAGAACCTTCTTTCCAAAAATCCAAAATCCTAGGTCAACCACTAGGTAGCGGAAATTGCCATTTTCGTCTACTAAAACATCACCAACTGTACCAACTTTCTCATCAGTGCCTTGTGTGAAGACACCCATACCCTTGATGTCATTTCCATCAAAGGCTTGACGGTAGTTTGGATCGAAATCGCTAATTTTAAGAAGGCCCATACTTAATTTTCTCTTTTCTGTACTTTATATACAGCTTAAATATTCACCGCTCATGCATCATCTTTCTGGGGACTGACTTTTGTGTTTTTTAAAGATTCCAAAAGTAGTATAAATTATATTCATTGCTTAACTCAAACACTCGATAGCTCTGGATGTAGAAACAATAACAAACAGTTCACAATTTGAAACTTGCGATCAATGCCAACCACGCATTATTAATCGCAAGTTGGAATACCTCAATTTAGTATGGAAAACACACGTAACCATTTTTGGTTGGAGCTAGTGCAACAACACCGAGCCATTGCCGTTATCCGTGCTTCTCAAGGGGCACAAGGTCTAGAAATGGCGAAGTCTGTGGTGAATGGAGGGATGCAGCTGCTGGAAATTACTTGGGACAGTGATGCCAGTATTGAACTGATCGGTCAACTACGCTCGGAATTGCCCAAATGTACAGTTGGCACTGGTACAGTGCTGACTTTAGACCATCTAAGACAGGCGATCGCGGCTGGGGCACAATTCATCTTTACTCCGCACACTGACCCAGTCATGATTCAAGCAGCAGTGCAAATGGGTGTGCCCATCATACCAGGGGCACTTTCTCCAACAGAGATTGTCACAGCATGGGCTGCGGGAGCCAGTTGTGTCAAGGTGTTTCCGGTACAAGCTATGGGAGGGGTTAGCTACATCCGAAGTTTACAAGGACCTCTTGGTCATATCCCACTTATCCCTACAGGGGGTGTCACAGTGGAAAATGCCAAGGACTTTCTAGTCTCTGGAGCGATCGCTATTGGCATCTCAAGTCAACTATTTCCTCAGCAGCTAGTGGTAAATGGAGATTGGGGGGCGATCGCTCAACTAGCGAAAAGATTAATGTCAGCGGTCCGTTGATAGTAACAACAGATCAATCGCTAACAATCCTTAATTGGCCTCACCACTTGTGAATCAGGCATTTACCTGGATAATAGCTAATAGTTTTACAAAAAGGTGCAACCTGTCAACGTCATAAATTCAGCGAGAGATTTACTACGAATCTCTCCTCCTAACCCATCAGGGTACGTATTATGCCATGAAAAGCCGCGTCTATTTTGCCTTGCTACGTTGTGGAGTCTTATCTGCCAGTGCAGTTCTGACTGTTACAGCTCTGTGTGGCTGGTTAATACCGATAGCTAGCGCCCAACATGGGGGAATCTTGCAGAAAATTCAAATGCTGCAACAATCTGGCCAGCGCTGGATTGAGATTGATCGCTCAAGGCAACGTTTGGTTGCGTGGCAAGGAGGGAAACCAGTCTATGCCGTTATTGTCTCTACTGGCAAGAATTCAACCCCTACTCGCATCGGCACCTTTGCTATTCAATCGAAGTACCGTTATCAGCGGATGCGGGGAGCAGATTATGATGTTCCCAATGTCCCTTACACCATGTATTACTACGGTAGCTATGCTATCCACGGTGCCTATTGGAATCGCCAGTTTGGTACACCTATCAGCCACGGCTGCGTCAACGTAGCAGTGAACCATGCCCAATGGCTATTTAATTGGGCTGCGGTAGGAACGCCAGTAGTCGTACACGAGTAGGGGGTACACATCTGTGCGCCCCTACTTTAGGCAATCATTAGATGAAGCAGTTTACTGAACAGTGAGGTTGTGAATCATGGAACTTATTCGCTTTGTTTTACTTCGTTCAAAAACTTTTTGGGCAGGGGTCGCACTCGTTACAGCTTTGTTTTCTGCGTCAACGCCAGCCTTGGCAACTTCGAGACTAGCCAGGTCAAAGCATACATCTCTACAGCACAACAGAATCACCAGGCTACATTCCCAACACCATTCGCGTCACCGTTGGATGGAAGTCAACCTGTCGCAGCAACGACTTATTGCTTGGGAAGGGAATCAACGCATTTATTCCATTCCGGTTTCTACTGGCAAGCACTCAACGCCCACTCGCCAAGGAACCTTCGCCATTCAATCCAAGCTCCGCTTTGCCCGGATGCGAGGAGCGGATTATGATGTTCCCAACGTTCCTTACACGATGTATTTCGCTGGAGGTTATGCTATTCATGGTGCTTACTGGCATCATCAGTTTGGTACCCCAGTCAGCCATGGCTGCGTTAACCTCCCAGTGAGGGAAGCCAGTTCGCTATTTGCATGGGCTTCTGTAGGGACGAAAGTCGTAATCCACGGTTAAATATTTAGTCTCTTGAATTACTACCGCACCTTACAGAGAGTTTTTGAGCCTGATTACCTCAGCGACTTACGGGGCCAAATTCTAGCTTGCCCCTATTTGGCGGTAAACAACCTAAACCGTGATTTTGTCGGCACCAAGGGCTTCTCAGTCGTATTCCGGCGCTCAGGCTTGAACAAAGTCGAACGCCGCTTTCCCTTTTTCAAACCCTACTTGAGCTTAGCTCTACAGCCTAGCTGCAACGCCTTCTATCTCAATCCACTACTGTTAAAGACAGACTCCCGCGTAGACCCACACATTGACCGTAGCCTGCGGTCCTACTGCAAAACAGTTGAGCCTCCAGCCACAGTGAGCGTCCTCTATGTTCAGGTACCGCCGGATCTGATTGGAGGCGAACTCGTGCTACGTTGCCACAAGCGTCAAGTCGGCTGCATTCAGCCTCAAGTCAACACGCTACTCTACTTTCAGGGCGACCTGACTCATTCAGTGAAAAAAATCACCAGTCCTCTTGCTACCCGTTTGAGCCTGGTGTGCGAGCAGTACAGTCTGTTGGAGTCTGAATTGCAGGAAATACCGGAGTTTACGATTGAGTCTAGGGCAGTTTAGGGGCATAAATCTTTTTTCTCTCGCAAAGGCGCAAAAAAAGCAAACCAAGAGAAGGACTTTTGCCAGAGATCTAGTCTTTGTACCTTGTTCCTTTGCGTCTTTGCGCCTTTGCGAGAGCTTTTCATCCCGTCATGCTGCATCCTTTCAACTCAACTGGGCAACCAGCTGGTTCTCTAACAGCGTTTGATGAGTTAACAAATCTTCAACTGTCATCAGCAGGCAGCGCTGACGATCAACTTGAAATTGAACTTTGATCCGATCGCTCCCAGGATGTCCTGTTGGTGTTAACTGGGCTATTGTCCTAGCACCTTCTCGGTCATTCAGCGGCTGCACCTGATGCCCACTGTTTAAACGCCGCGCAATCAGGCGATCGCCATCGAAATAAACCTCTGTACCGCCTGTTTCTGCTCCCAATTCCCCGATGATTAATTCAATACTCGGCTGACTATCTACAGAAGCGCCTAAAAGAAGTTCTACTGGTTCGTCCATAGGATAAGCTTGCCCAGCTTTAATAAGTGGATGCCAGTTGTGGCGGCTGTGACGCCTGTCCCAATAGCGGATGCCATAACCGTGGTAGAGAAAATCTTGCAATTCGACACCCTGACTGATTTGCAGCGCTCCTTGAGCGATCGCTTCAAACGGACGTTCACAGCGAATTTTTTCTGAATCAAAGTACTGCCTCACCCAAGTCTGCACGGCTGGCATTTGTGTCGTACCACCGACGAGTAACACAGCATCAATGTCTGAAACTCCTAGTCCTTGCCGTCTTGCTTGCTGCAACAGCTGGGTCATTGACTCATCTAGTCGTTCAAAAAACTGGTGTTCTTTGAGGATATTCTCTAGCGCGTTGCGGTCTAGTTCTAGTTCGTAGCTCTCGAATGTCTCATCGTTGAAGAAAACTTCGGTCGCTTGAGGTTGCGTTGACAGCTGAATCTTCAACCGTTCTGCTAATCTCATCGTCAGAGGACTTGCGGTCAATCCCTGAGCGGCTGCAAAGTGATCAAGCAGCCAGTTGTCTATGTCAGAACCACCTAAGTTTTGTCCAGCTTTTGCTAAGACACGAGCGATTTTGGTCCTCTGCGCTGATCTTTCAGCCAGTTGCTTCTCACCCCATTTAAGGATAAAGCCTAGCGGCTTTCTGCCTGCTTGAACGCTTTTATCCAGCTGCACCAGGGACAAATCGAGTGTCCCGCCGCCGAAGTCAACGACTAGCAAGTTCTCTCGATCTGCCATTCCATAGCCTAGGGCTGCTGCTGTGGGTTCATCCAACATCCGCACATCTTTTACCGGCAGCGATTGGCAGACTTGGCTTAGCCAATGGCGGTAGGCTTCAAAGCTATCTACCGGCACGGTTAATATTAAGGATTGCAAAAGCGATGTATCAATTGCTGCAACTAGCTGGGTCAGAAACCACTGCCCTACCTGCTCAAAAGTAACCGTTTTTCCATCTAGCTCCGGTAAGAAACCTTGAATATCGGTACTAATTCCGCGCTTGAAGCTGTGGAAAAATCGGGGGTTGCTTGTGAGGTTGAGTCCGCGATCGCGCACGGCTTGCCCTACCACAACTTTTCCTTGTGAGGCATCTTCAACGTACACCAGACTGGGAATCAATGGAGGATTTTGACCCAGTTGATGGGAAAAGTTAGGTATGCTCAGAGTTTCTGGCTGCTGAGTGACTGGGTTCCAGCGGGCTATGCAGGTATTGCTAGTGCCAAAATCAATTGCGATCACCATTTAGCTATTTTCTCAACGTGTAGAGATTAAATCAATATCACGCAGTTAAGGACACAGAATTAGCTCAGTCTAAACTGCCCTGAGCCATTCCACTTGCAACCGCTCAATTGCGCCCTCCTTCGCCTTGGCTTCTACTTCAATCCAAGGCGCTTCCTGATAGACACTTGGCATGGCGGTGATGAAGTCACTGTGCTGCCGATCGGTAAAAGCTTCTTGACCATTCGAAATGTGAACTAACTGCCACTCTCGACAGGGCCAGGTTTCTCGCGCTGCGTAGAACATTTCAGCTACACTTGGGTCCTCATAGCTGGTAAGCTGCTCGTGGCAAACATGATGATGCGCATCAAATACCATTGGTACATTTGTACGGTGACAAACTGCCAAGATTTCACTGGCACTGTAGGCGTATTCGTCGTTCTCAAATGTTAATCGACTCTTGACTGCCTCTGGCAGTTCACCGACTACCTTAATGAGCTGCTCCAATCGTTGAGATTTGCCGCCATGGATGTTCATCAATGCCCAAGGCGATCGCGGTAAGCCTAGTAGATCAAATGTAC